>JAYTFO010000459.1:0-7986 GCA_043734305.1 Acidobacteriota bacterium
GGAGCTACTGTGCTCGCATTGTTGCCGGTCGCACAGCCGGTTCCCGCCGGCGTGGCGAGTGAGCGGGAGGCTCACTGATATGGAAGAGCTAGAGCCGAGGCGTCGCGATTCCAACCGTCCGCGCGGAAAGTTGCGCAAGGGGATGTACATCCTGCCCTCGCTGTTCACCACAGCCAATATTGCGGCCGGGTTTTATGCGATCCTCGAAACCGTGCACGGCGTTTCTGGTGAGGTCCGGCATCTGGACTACGCCGCGATGGCCATCGGCTTCGCCGTTTTGTTCGATGGTCTGGATGGCCGCATCGCTCGCATGACCCGCACCGACAGCGATTTCGGCAAGGAACTCGATTCCCTTGCCGACGTGATCACGTTCGGCGTGGCTCCGGCCCTGCTCGCCTGGATGTGGGGATTTCATTTGCTGCCCGCGGCTGGGGTCGCTCCCGAGCTGCACCTGAAAATTACACAATTGGGAACGATTTCTTGTTTCGCTTTCCTGATGGCGGGTGCGAGCCGCCTGGCCCGTTTCAACATCGCGAAGAATCCGCAGCCCTCGAATCCGGGACGACCGGGAAAGAAATATTTTGTCGGCATGCCGATTCCGGCGGGCGCCGGAGTGATTGCGGCGATCGTCCATTTCTCCGGGGGTCTGCCCATAACGTCGTGGGTCACATCGATGAGTTGGCTGATGATGGTCGTCGTCATCGGTTACCTGATGGTCAGCACCTGGCGCTTCTACAGCTTTAAGGACATTAATTTTCGTTCCCGCCATCCCTTCCGCCTGATTGTGCTAATTGCCATTTTGATGGCGTCGATCCGGTACTGGTCCGGGCCTGTGCTATTCGCGATTGCGATTCTCTACATGGCTTCGGGCGTCCTCTGGCGCTTGCAGTGGATCTTTCGCCGCAAGACTCCTCCTTCACCCCCGGCGTATCGGGAGGCCTCGCAGACTCCATGACTCCTGTTTCCAAGCCAGCCGCTTCCCACGCCGATCTCCAGGGCACCAACCTGTACCGCGTGGCTATCGTTGGGGCCGCTACTCTTCGAGGAAAAGACGTCGCTGAAGTTTTGAAAGACCGCAATTTTCCGGCAGTCGATGTTCGTCTGCTCGACGACGACGAGGCGCTGGGACGATTGGAAGCCCTGGGCGACGAGATGAGCTTCATTCAAAGCATTCGATCGGAACAGTTCGAGCGCGTGGATTTCACTTTCTTTGCAGCCGACCCCGTCATCACTCGCGGCAACTGGAAGATGGCGCGCGATCTGGGCAATACCATCGTCGATCTCTCGTTCGCATTGGCGGACGAGGCGGGAGCGTCCGTGCGATCTCCGTGGATCGAACGGGAATCCGGCCAGCCCGTTCGTCCGGACCTCCAGCCCGGCCCCGTGGTCACCGCGCACCCCGCTGCCTCCGTGCTGGCCTTGCTGGCTTTGCGGAGTGCGTCCGCGGGCAAGGTGCAGCGCTTCGTGGCCACCGTGTTTGAGCCCGCATCCGAGCATGGGCAAAATGGTATGGACGAAATGCATGAGCAGACAACGAACCTGCTTTCGTTCCAGGATCTTCCTAAGAATGTTTACGACGCTCAGGTTGCATTCAACATGCTGGCGCGTTATGGGCCGCGGTCCGAGCCGTCGCTGGACGCGGTGTCGCAAAGAATTTTGAAACATTACAAGCTGATTGCGCCCGGGGCGGTTTCTCCCGCACTGCTGGTCGTGCAGGCGCCGACTTTTCACGGGCACGCTTTTTCCGTCTATCTGGAAATGGAAAAGCCGGTTGTTCTGGCCGACTTCGCGGGGACGCTGGCGGGAGACCACATCGTGGTTGCGAGCGGCGCGGATGAAGCTCCCAGCAATGTCAGTGCTTCTGGTCAGGGAGACATCCTGGTATCGCTCGCCCGCGATCCAAATCGCGAGCATGGAATCTGGCTGTGGGCAGCGTCCGACAACCTTCGCGTCGCAGCACTCACGGCAGTCGAGTGCGCGGAGACCATGACCGCATCGCGCCCGCGGGGTCAGATTCAATGAAGCATTCGCCCAGGGCGCTTGCACTTGCATTAGCGATGACGCTGACTGCATCCGGCTGCGGCTACCACACGGTCGGACACGCGGGCACGCTGCCGCAGAACGTGCGCATCATCGCCGTGCCTGGCTTTGTCAGTCAGAGTCCAACGTTTCGCGTGGAACAGTTGATGACGGACGCGGTGGTGCGCGAGTTCAACACGCGCACGCAGTTTCACGTGATCCACGAAGCGAAAGCCGACGCCGATGCCGTGCTCAAGGGAACCGTGCTCTCCGCGACCGCCGCGCCTCTGGCTTACGATTCGAAAACGGGGCGAGCGGCCAGCGCGCTGGTTACCGTCAGCATGCAGGTGACGTTAACCGCTCGCGACGGCAAGATTCTCTTCCAGAACCCTGCTTACTTGTTTCACGAACAATACGAGTTGTCGCGGGATCTCTCCAATTTTTTCGAAGAAGACTCGCCGGCGATGGATCGCCTCTCGCGGGATTTCGCGCGTACACTGGTGGCCAATATTCTGGAGGGCTACTGATCCCGATGCGCGGTTTTGCCCATTCCGACCGGTTCCTCTCCGAGCTTGAATCGCGCAAGCTGAAACCCGCTTACGTGCTGGTGGGAGACGAAGCATTCTTTCGAAAACGTTGCCGGGAAGCCATTCTCGAGCACCTGGTCGCTCCCGATTCCCGCGATTTCAGTTTTTTCGACTTCGATCTGAGCGAAACTTCTCTCACCGAAATTCTGGACCGCGCGCGCACACCCTCGTTGATGGCGCCGTTTCAGGTTTTCTTTGTGCGCGGCGTGAAAGCGCTGTTCGGGCGTGGCTCGAACGAAGAGAAGATTGGCGCGATCGCGGACTACTGCAAGAACCCGAATCCCGACGCGCTGCTGGTGTTTGTCGCCGACCACATCAGTATCCCGGCCGACGCGCGCAAAATGGAGATGACCGACAAGGACCGCTATCAGAAGATCCGCGAAGACCTGGGTCCGATGTGCGGGATCGTGGAACTGGCGCGCGTGCAGGAAGGCGAGGCCGTGCGCTGGATCGGGGAATACTGTGCCACGCGGGATGTGACGATCGACGCCGACGGCGCGCGCGAACTGGTGGACGCGCTGGGCGGCGACATGATGACGATCTCGAACGAACTCGAAAAGCTGATTCTCTACGTGGGCGATAAGAAAAAGATTTCGCTGGTCGACGTCGAGACCATGGTGCTCTCCGCCAAGCAACGCTCGCTCTATGAATTGACCGATGCGATTTCGCTCAAGGATCGCGTCCGCGCCCTGCAAGTGCTCGACGCCATTCTTTCCAGCGGAGACGGCGAAGAAGCGGCCATCGGCCATCTCTACATGCTGGCGAAGACCTTTCGCCAGATGCTGGTCATCCTGGAACGCAATGTTCGCGATCAGCGCATGTTGTGGGCCGCTTTGTGGCAGGGCTTCCGCGTGCCTCCATTCGCGGCCGACGATATCATCAAACAAGCGCGCCGCTACAAATCAAAGCGCGAACTGACACGTGGTATCCGATTGGTCGCCAAGGCCGATCTGGCGCTGCGCTCGAATCCTCCAGGGAAACGGTTGATCCTCGAAAAGCTCATTCTAGAACTTGCGGGCGATGTAAAAGTCGAAACGGCGGGCGGATGGATGCAGGAAGAACTGCCGGTCTAGAGTTCGTCGAGGTGGTGAACAGTTAGCCCGCAAAACTCAAGAACTTTCATGAAAGGCACTTCCGGCGTCTATACAAATAGACGTATTTATGTATAATGAACTCATCCGACCCCTGTTCTGGGTGGGATCAAGCCGCAAAGACCTTCGCGGTTTTCCACGGGAGGTTCGGCGTGAAATCGGTCAGGCGCTCTATGCAGCCCAGCAGGGCGAGACCGATCCGGCAGTCAAGCCGCTGCGAGGCTTTCGTGGCGCGTCGGTAGTTGAAATCGTCGCGGATCACAGGGGCGGCACTTGGAGGGCTGTCTATACGGTTCGCTTTGCAGACGCGATCTACGTTTTGCACGCGTTCCAAAAGAAATCGAACAGGGGCATTGCCACGCCACAGATGGATATCGACTTGATCCATCGCCGGTTGGCTGAGGTTGAGCGGTTGCACCGCGCCAAGCAGAACTAGCGGTTGGAAGTGAAATAGCTGTCTGACCGACTATCCGAGGAGCGAGATCACAATGCCCGCCAGAAAAAATGAGCGTATCAAGGTTGAGCAAGGTAGTGGCAATGTTTTTGCCGATCTCGGTCTCCCCCATGCAGAGCAAGAACTGCTGAAAGCGAAGCTCACGCTGCGGATCTACTGCCTCATCAAAGAGCGCGGCTTGAAACAGGCAGAGGCGGGCAAGATTCTCGGGATCAGGCAGCCGCACGTTTCCGCCCTCATGCGCAATCGCGCCGGCGCGTTTTCGGTCGAGCGCCTGATCGAATTTCTAACCGCTCTAGGTCAAGACGTCGAGATTACCGTCCGGCCCAGACGGAAGGGACATGGAGAAGTATCGGTGGTTGCGTAGACGAAAGGCGCGTTTTTGAAAGGTCCGCGACTACCCCTTGATCTCCGCCAGCGCCTGCCGCAACTTATCGGCGTCCGAGTAATCAGGTTTGATCTTCAACACGCGGTCCAGTTGTTGCTTTGCCTGGGCGGCTTGTCCGTTGCGGGCGTAGGCTAGTCCGAGATGATAGTTGTAAGTCGCGTTTTCGGGATCTTTCTTGACAGCTTCCTTAAATAGATCAATGGCGGATTTGTAAACGCCTTTGTGGTAGTACGCCCAGCCCAGAGTATCGGCGGAGTTGGGGTTGTCGGGAAGTTGACGGCGCGCGGTCTGGGCCATCGCCAGTGCAACGTCGACGTTTCCGCCCTGCTGCAACATCACAAAGGCCAGGTTGTTGGAGGCCAGCGGATTGTCGGGCTGGACTTCGAGGACGCGCTGGTAGACCTGTTTTGCCTTATCCCACTCCTGGTCGTGCTCGTAGATGCTTCCGGCAAGCAGAGAAAAGCGGATTTCCTTCGGGTTGTTTTTCGCGCCATCGAGATAGGTTGCCAGCGCCTGGTCGGTTTTTCCTTGCGAGTTCTGAACCATGCCGAGGTTGAGGAGAGCCTCAGCATTGTTTTTGTCGAGTGCCGCGGCGCGCTTGAATTCAACTTCCGCGCCCGCAGCATCTTTCTTCTGCTCGAACAGCAAACGTCCGAGGATGATGTGAAACCCGGCATTGTTCGGGTACTTGGCAAGCTGCGCGTTGGCGACGGCCACGGCTCTATCGGGCTGCTTCTGGATCAGGTACACATTGAGCACGCCGCCCAATGCGTCGGCAGCGTTCGGATCAAGATCGAGTGCCTGTTGAAACGCCTTTTGCGCCTCGGCGGGATTATTCTGCGCGATCCGAAGGTTGCCCAGCTGCACGTAGGCCGGAGCGTTGTCGGCAGATTTTTGCAGCGACCGCTTGATGTTGTCCTCGGCGGTTGCATACTGTTTGCGATCGATGTCGGCGATGGCGCGCAACAAGTAGCCGTCCGGAGACTCCGGTTGCTGGCTGATGATCTGGTCGGCTTCCAGCGCCAGGGCGTTCGCGTCGCCGCGTCGGATGGCGGCACCGGCCAGCGCGCGGTGCGCGTCTCCCAGGTCCGGCCGCAAGCGGACCGCATCGCGCCATTCCGCTTCCGCCTGGCTGGTGTTTCCAGCCTGGTCGAACGCCATGCCAAGGTAATGGTGCGCGATCGCATTGCCGGGCTCGTTCTTCAGTACGCCTTGCAGAGTGTTGATCGCCGTGCTGCCCTTGCCGCTGCGAATCTCAATCTGGCCTTTGTAAATCAGAGCGTCGAGGTCGTCGGGCGTAGCCTTGAGGATTTCATCATTCAGCTTTCGGGCTTCGTCGAGCCGATCCTTCAGGGTCAGGAGTTGGACGTAAAGTTTCTTGACCGCGATGTCCTTGGGATGCTCCTGATAAAGCGCAGTGTATTCGGTGATGGCCTGGTCGAGCCGGTTGTTGGCGAAATAAAAATCGCCCAGCATCCGGTAACCATCCGAATTGTCGGGAAAATCTTTCTTCGCCTGCTTGAGGACGTCTTCGGCCTGGCTGAATTTGTTTTCCGCCAATAACAGGCGGGCGAGGGAACCGCGCGGCTCCGGATCGGTTGGCGCATTCTCAATCGCTTGCCGGAACTGCTGCTCGGCTTCCGGAAAGCGTCCGCGCAACTGATAGAAATTTCCCAGAGCCACCAGTATGTTGGTGGACTTCGGGTTCAGGGCAACGGCTTTTCGATAGTTCGCTTCCGCCGCGTCCCATTGCTCGCCACGCGCCTGCAGCAGGGCCATGTTCAGATAGGAATCGGCCCGGTTGGGATCCAACTGGATCGCCTTCTGCATGGAGGCAAGGGCGCCGCCCATGTCATTGTTGGCGGCATCGTAGTTGGCGACGGCGACGAACACTTCCGCGTTGTTGGGCTGTTTTTGCGTCAGGACGTCGAGATGCTCCTTGGCCTCCGGCAACTGACGATAGGCAATGAACAGATTCGCCAGGTCGAGGTGGGCCGCGTAGAACTCGGGTTGAATCTCAAGAGTGCGGGTCAATTCCTGCGCGGCGCTGGGCAACTGTCCCAGCTTCATTTCCGTCAGAGCAAGTTTGTAGTGCGCATCCGCGAAGCGCGCGTCCACCTGAATAGCGTTTTCATACTGGATCGCCGCTTCCCGATACTTCCCCTTTTCGTAATAACGGTTGCCGCTCTCCAGATATTTCTGCTTCCGCACGTTCGGATCGCGCGAGCAACCAGTAAACATCGCCGTCAGGAAACAGGCAGCCAGTACCGCACACCAAAGTCTTGATCGTTTTCCCATGTTCTGTCTCCGAACGCCCCGGTTCGCGCAAACTACTTCGTATCAGTCGCGGGCTACACAAAGGTACTCTTCCGGACACAGCCCGAAAAAGTTACTTCCAGTATTATCGCAGACCGCCGAAGGAGGCAGGTAACCGAACCAAAGTGAGGGGATTCCCGCGGACTAGCGCTTTGGTAATCTGCCGGGATAGGTCCAATCGTGACATAGTTTTAGCGGCTATGACACACTTCCCCCAAACTACTTCCAGCCGGCGTTCTCCTCGCGTACAGCTCAACGGATCGGTGGCAGCTGCCATTCGTGCCGAAGGCGGTCAGCAGGCGCGCGCAAAACTTCAATCCATTTCCATCACCGGCGGCCTTCTGCAAATGCCGGTCGAACTTTCGTCGGGCGATTTTGTGGAAATCGCTTTCCATACCCGATCGGGCGCGATCCACGGGATGGCCGAGATGTTGCAGCCGATGCGCAAATTTCAGAGCGCCTGTTTGCAGCCCTTCCGCTTTGTGGCGCTCGGTGACGACGACCATCGCAAACTGCGCATGGCACTCGACACCGCTCTGGACCGCAGCTTCCTGGACCCAGTCTCGGACAAGCTCAAGAGTCCGCCGGGGCTCTGAGCGGTTGCTATGCTGGGATCGCCGCTATACTGGGGTCGCGTGGTCGTTTGTCGATCGTCGTTCGTATGCCGGGGTTCGCGAACGACGAACGACCAACGACCAACGACCGATCAATGACGCGCCAGATTCTTAACCTCACCCACACGCACTCCGCTGAGGAGACAATTGCCTTCGGCCGCGCACTCGCCGCGGAACTGACTCCGCCCTTGTTAATCCTGTTGCGCGGCGATCTCGGGGCGGGAAAGACCACTTTGGTGAAAGGCATTGCAGAAGGTTTCAGCGCAGCTGCGGCCGACGACGTCACCAGTCCGACGTTTACGCTCGTGCATGAATATCGCGGGGCGCGTGCGACCCTCTACCACATCGATCTCTATCGCGTGGATACGGAGCGAGAACTCGAGACGCTGGGGCTGGACGATCTGACTGGGCCGGAGAGCATCTTGCTGATTGAATGGGGAGAAAAGTTTCCAAGCTTTGTTCGCGAGAAAAATATTGAAATTGCTTTGGAGCGAGTGGATGAAAACGAACGGCGAAT
>JAYTFO010000460.1:0-8933 GCA_043734305.1 Acidobacteriota bacterium
GCCGCCTGCCACCGAAGGCCCGCCACCGGTCCATATCTGGATTTCGTGACCGCCTTCTTCGGGACGCACCTGCGCCCCCGCGAACGAACTCATCAAACCAAAACAAATTGCCAGCCAGATCAAACGTGTCATAGACCTTTCGGAATCCAAGCATCGACATCATACGATGCGAAACAGGTTTTCAGCTCTGCAATCTGACCTCAAACTTCTGGCCTCACAACCCCAATCCGCCATCCGCAACCAGAATCTGTCCGGTAATAAACTTCGGACCGGTTGCAAAGAACATCACCGCGGCTGCAATTTCGTCCGCGGAACCATTCCGGCGCATGGGTGTCTGCTTGGCCATGCGTCGCATGAAGGCCGCCGCTGCCTTTTCGCCGAGATCGATCATTCCCGGCGCCACCGCATTCACCGAGACCTCGGGCGCCAGCGCTTTGGCCATCACCTTCGTCAGCATGTGGACGGCTGCCTTCGAAGAACAATAGTGCGCATGCGTCGCCCACGGACGCAGTCCGCCCAGCGACCCCAGGTTGACGATTCGCCCCTTGCGCTTGCGCAGGTATGGCAGCGCCTCGCGCGACACCAGAAACGGCCCGCGAGCGTTGCTGGCAAAGATTGCATCCCACTGCGCGACCGTCAACTTCTCGAACGCAGCCGTCTCGTAATTCGCCGCGTTGTTTACCAGCAAATCGATTCCGCCCAATTCGCCGGCAACTTCCTTCACCATTTCGCGGACGCTGGTCTCGTCCGTGATATCGCAGCGAACCGCCAGTGCCGACGTCCCTTTCCGCGCCAGTTCGCGGACCAGCGCCCGTGCCTCGCGCTCGGAGTGGAGATAGGTAATCGCAACATCGGCTCCTTGCTCCGCCGCTGCCAGCGCCACGGCCCGACCCAACCTCTTAGCGGCGCCGGTTACCAAAACGATTTTCTTGTGCAGAGGCAGTTCCTGTTTTGCCATGCCGGGATTTTACGCTTCCAGGCTGCTCTTCATGGCGCTTTTCGTCCCTTGGAAACCGGTTTTCATCCTGCTAAACTGCCCTTTATATGGAGCACCGGGACGTCATCGTTTATTCCCGAAAGGGATGCCATCTCTGCGAGATCGTCAAGGAGAGCCTCGTCAAACTCCATAAGCGTGGGGGCTTCGACTGGCGCGAAGTGGACGTCGACTCCGACGCCGATCTCCGCCGTCAATATAACGACCAGGTCCCCGTCGTCTTCATCAACGGCCGCAAAGCGTTCAAGTACCGCATGGACGAACAGGAATTCCTGCGTAAGCTGGCCAGCTGATCGGCACTGAAAATTCCCATTGTCGACGATGAGGGCAATGCCGCCAGCGGTCGCCTAACCCGTCAACTCCCAAGCACCGCACACCCGGAATTTCTGACTCATCATGTGAGCTGTCTTGCACAACATTGCTATCGCCGATCCGGTATGGTGAGCGTGTCACGCAATGCCCACGCGTGTAGACGCTTTCGTCTGTAAGGTTGCCTGGGCTAGTCTTCAAAAATCATTATTTGACGCGGACGGATTTGGCATCAAAATCTGTACGACCGTACCAGAGGCAATTCTTGGGATCAGAAGGTTGGAGGACTACACAATGAATGAAACATGGATCAAGAAGCTAAGCGGTCTGAGCGCGGCGCTCCTGATTGTGGCCGCGACCTTGACGGTAACGCAATCTTCCGCCGCTCAGGATCAACGGGACGATCCGCCCGGCCGCGTGGCTCGACTTGGCTACATGCAGGGTTCGGTTTCAATCCAGCCATCGGGCGAATCCGAGTGGGTCGGGGCAGTTGCCAACCGCCCCATCACGACCGGCGACAAGATCTGGGCAGACCGGGACTCGCGCGTGGAAGTGGCTTTGGGCTCGGCCACCATTCGGCTGGCCCCTAATACCGGTTTCTCGTTTCTGAATCTGGATGATCGCGCCACCCAGATCGAACTTACTTCCGGGTCTCTCAATATTCGAGTGCGGCGGCTCGACCGTGACGACGTATTCGAAATCGACACGCCCAATCAGGCGTTTTCGGTCTTTCGTCCCGGGAACTATCGTGTCGACGCCAGTGACGACGGCACCTACACGGTGGTCAGTGTGCGCGACGGGGAAGGCGAGTCGACGGGCAACGGTCAAACCTACACCCTACATGCCGGGCAGCGAGGCACTTTCAGCGGAACGGATTCCCTGCGCGCCGACGTCGTCGACATCGAAGGATCCGATCAATTTGATAATTGGGCCCAAACCCGCGACCGGCGCTATCAGGACTCGCGATCCGCGCGTTATGTCTCGTCCGATGTCGTCGGCTATGAGGACCTCGATGACAACGGCGACTGGCGCGATGACTCGAACTATGGACACGTCTGGTACCCCAATCGCGTCGCCTCCGGTTGGGCTCCCTACCGGGAAGGCCATTGGGATTGGATCTCTCCCTGGGGATGGACGTGGGTCGATGATGCCTCGTGGGGTTATGCACCCTTTCACTACGGACGCTGGGTAACCGTGGGCGGACGCTGGGGATGGGTAGCCGGACCCGCGGCAGTACGCGCGGTATACGCGCCGGCACTAGTCGTATTCATCGGCGGTGGCGGCGGTGGGTTTGGCGTTAACGTGGGATGGTTTCCGCTCGGTCCCAGAGAAGTTTATGTGCCCTCCTACCAGGTGAGCCGCGGGTACGTGGACCGCGTCAACATCAGCAATACCAACGTCAACGTCACGAACATCACCAACGTCTACAACACCACCATCGTTAACAACACCACGAATGTCACCAATGTGACGTACGTGAATAGAAACATTCAAGGCGCGGTAACTGCGGTTCCGCAGCGCTCCTTCGTCAGCGCGCAGCCCGTGGCCAAGGCGCGGGTAACCATGAACGCCCGGGAAATATCCTCCGCGTCTCTAACTACCCGAGTTGCAGTCGCTCCTACCCGGGAGAGTGTGCTCGGAGGGCGAGCCACCACGGTCAATCGTGTAACGGCACCCCCGGAGAACATTCGGAACCGTGCGGTAATTGCCAAGGCCGCGCCGCCACCTCCGCCTGTGCCTTTCGCAAAACAGCAGGCCGCCTTGGAACAGCACCCGGGACAGCCTTTGGCAAGACACGAGGTCCAGAGCCTGCGTCCAGTTGCCGCTCCCGAAGCGCATCCCATGGTCAAGATCGCGCCTCCGGGAAAGCCCACAACACCGAACATGGGCCGTCCAGAAAACCAGCCCAACCAGCCCGGAAATCAACCGCACCCCGGGCGACCCGATCAGCCCAGCAATGCTCCGGTTGCGAACCGTCCGGGTGCTAGCGCTCCGGGCCAGCCGGCTAGCCCAGCGGCAAATCGTCCGGACAAGGAGTCTCGTCCCAACGAACGTCCCGGCGCGTCGAATCCGGAACCAGCGGATCGGCCACGACCAGCCCAGCCGAATAATCCTCCGGAGAGCAAGCGTCCCGAGACCAAGAGTCAACCCGCGCCACCCGTCGAGAACGATCGTAAGCCGGCGTCCCAACCGGACCGGCAGCCTGACATGAATCGGCCGAACGATCGGAGGGAATCCAATCCAACTGCAGCGGAGCCGGTTCAGCCGAATAATCATCCGGACCATCCCGCCGCCAACAACCGGCAGCCCGACGCGCAGCCGAATGATCACCCGGCCCACCCTGCTGGCAATAACCACGAGCCCGGGGCACGACCGAATGATCGGCCTGGGCTTCCGGCGCGCAAGGATAGCGAGCCCAACGCGCAGCCGAACGACCGCCCGGCTCCCCCCGCTGGCAATAATCGCCCCGACGCGCAACCGAACAATCACCCGGCTCCCCCCGCTGGCAATAATCGCCAGCCCGACGCGCAACCGAACAATCACCCGGACCGACCCGCTGGCAATAACCGGGAGCCTGCGGCACGTCCGAACGATCATCCTGTCTCCCCGCCAGAGAATCGGTCAGCCCATCCCGCAAACGAGCCGCCGAAGCCACTGACTCCTGAGGAGAAAAAGCAGAAACAGAAACAGGAACAGGAAAAGAGGGAACAGCAGAAGCGCGACGAAAAGCCTCCGGCCAATTAGGGCGGCTTCAAACGAAACGGAATGTAGCCGAACGGGACATCCTGAGTTTTCTCAGGATGTCTTTTTTCTTGGTCTTTAACTCTCGTGGCAGGATAGTTCCAAGGGCACATCTAAAGACTGCGCGCGCTTACGCTACAATCTTCCCCGATGCTTCGCACTCAACTCTTCGCCGATCCCGCCGGCCGTTCCGTGCATGAGATCGTGCTCGAATCCTGCCGTCGCAATCCTGGCAAGACTGCGCTGATCGACTCTTCCTGCAACCGCAGTTTCACCTATGCTGAGTATGGCGAACTGGTCGAGTCCCTGGCGCGGGGATTCGTCGCGGCGGGGCTCAAGCCCGGCGAAGTTATCGCTATCTTCGTCCCGAACTCCTGGGAGTTCGCCATCACTTATCACGCGGCCACGCTCGCTGGAGGAATCCCAACGCTTCTGAATCCGGCGTACCGCGAACGTGAAATCCGCTACCAGATGGAAAACGCCGGCGCTGCGTTTCTGATCACCGACGGTCCGCTGCTCGAAGGCATCAACCTCGTTGGACTTCCCGCGCTCCGGCGAGTGTTTGCGATCCGCAATTCTGCGGGCGGCACGGAAGAATTCAGCAGCCTGCTGAAACCGACGGCGGCCGCGCTGCCTCCGCCGCTTGCTTCATCGCAGGAAACGCTCGCCGCACTTCCTTACTCCAGCGGCACCACTGGACTGCCTAAGGGCGTCATGCTTTCACATTCCAACCTGGTCTCTAACGTCTATCAGTTGCTCGGCCCAAATGGCACACCGCTCGTCGCCGACGACGTGATGCTCTGCTTCCTGCCGCTCTATCACATCTATGGACTGACGGTCGCGCTCACCACTTCACTGACGCTCGGGGCAAAGCTCATCCTGATGCCGCGATTCGAAATCAAGAAGCTTTCGGCTCTGGTCAAGGAGCAGGGCGTAACGATGATGCCGATGGTTCCTCCGGCGATCAACGCGCTTTGCCAGGCGGCCGAAGCTGGAGGCTTCCCGAAAAATCACCAAGTCCGCTGGGTCAAGTCGGGCGCCGCGCCGCTTGCGCCCGAACTTGCGCGCCGCCTTAGCGATCTCACCGGCATCCCCGTCAACCAGGGATACGGCATGACCGAAGCCTCGCCCGTTACGCATGTTGGCTACATCGCGCCACCCGAGATGCACCGTCCCGCCGCCATTGGGCAGCCGCTTGCGTTCACTGAGTGCCGCGTCCTCGATCTCAACGACAACGACGTCGCGCCAGGAGAATCCGGGGAACTCGTCATGCGCGGACCGCAATTCATGATGGGCTATTGGAAAGAACCCGAGGCAACGGCCGCCGTCATGCGCGATGGCTGGTATTACTCCGGAGACATCGTCCGCGCCGACGCCGACAACTTCTATTACGTTCTCGACCGCCGTAAAGAGATGATCAAGTACAAGGGTTTTCCGGTTGCGCCCGCGGAAGTCGAGTCCGTTCTGCTTGAACATCCAGCCGTGCGAGACTGCGGTGTAGTCGCCAAGCCCGACGCCGACGCCGGCGAGATTCCCTGCGCGTTCGTGGTTGTGCGCGACGGTTATACCGCCAGCGACGCGCTCGATAAGGAACTCCGCAACTTTGTCGCCGACAGGCTTGCCCATCACAAACAGCCGCGGGAGATTCGCTTTGTCGATGCGGTTCCGCGGACGCCGTCCGGAAAGATTCTTCGGCGCGAACTGCGCGATACCCTTTCATGAAGGAGGGTTTTCTTGTGCCCTTGGTTCCCGAACTCGAACAGATTCGCCGCGAGATAAATGCCATCAACCTTCGAGCACAAGAACTCTGCCAGGGACTTTCCGAGGAGCAACTAGCGTGGCGCCCCAAGCCCAATCGCTGGTCCGTCGCCGAGAACCTGACCCACCTGGATACCACGACCGCCGTGATGCTTCCCGCCGTGGACCAGACGATCGCCGAAGCCCGCCGACGCAATCTCTACCGCGAAGGCCCCTTCCACCTGGGCCTGCTGGGACGACTCTACATCTGGTACTCGGAGCCTCCTCCCAAACTCAAACTGCCCGCCCCCAAGATACTGAAGCCCCTGCGGAACAGCGCTGCGATTCTCGCCCTGCCAGCCTTCCTGGCCGCGCAGCAGCAGGTGCTCGCCCGTCTTGAACAGGCGAACGGCCTCGACCTTTCCCGAGTGTGCTTTCAATCGCCGATCGCCGCCTATATCCGGATGAACCTGCTTGCGTTTTTCTCGGTCTTTACGGCACACGAACGCAGGCACATCGCGCAAGCGGCAGAGCTTCGGAAGCGCCTTCCATCTTGACTCAAACTTCTGCAATCTGGCTTCGGCAATCTGCAATCCATGCGAAGTGTAAAATGTTTCCTATCCGGCCATGACATTCACGCGCTTCGTTACCAGATCCGCCTTTCGCAACCGCCTCCGCAGCCTGCTCACCGTCGCCTCGATCGCCTTTTCCCTGTTGCTGCTGAGCGTGATGTTGACCCTTTGGCGCAGCTTCTATATCGACAAGGGCGCGCCGGACTCCGCGCTCCGCATCATGACGCGGCACAAAGTCTCACTCGCGAACTTTTTGCCGATCTACTACCGCGACAAGATCCGCACTGTTCCCGGAGTCGTGCACGTTGTCCCCATGACCTGGTTTGGTGGGATCTACAAGGATGAGAAGCCGGAAAATTTCTTTGCCCAGTTCGCCACCGATCCCGAGGAATACTTCGACGTGGCCGCCGACAAGGTCATGCCTCCCGAGCAGTTGGCCGCGTGGAAGAAGGATCGCGCGGGCTTCGTCGTCGATGCAAACTTGGCGCAAAAGCACAACTGGAAAGTTGGAGACCGCATCACGCTCAAGGGAACAATCTTCCCAACCAACCTCGAACTGACTTTACGCGGCATCTATACCATTGACCCGCCCAGCAGCAACCTCTACTTTCACACCAAGTATCTGGAAGAGTCGGTGTCTTGGTTCAAGGACTCCGCCGGCTTTTACTTCACTCGGGTGGACACTCCGCAAAATATGCCGGACGCGGCCCGCGGCATTGATGCCATGTTTCACAGCACTCCCGTGCCCACCAAGAGCGAAAGCGAACAGGCCTTTCGACTGGATTTCATCGCCACGCTGGGCAATGTGAAGGCGTTTATCCTGGGCATCTGCGGAGCCGTTGTCTTCACCATGTTGCTGGTCTGCGCGAACACCATGGCAATGTCGATCCGCGAACGGACGCGCGAAGTGGCGGTGCTCCGCACGCTGGGTTTCACACGCGAGAGGATTTTCAAGTTGCTGCTCAGTGAGGCGCTGACGATTGCCTTGATCGGCGGCCTGTTTGGAGTACTGTTCGCGACCCTGCTGATCGGATGGCTGTCGCGCCCCGGCATTGCAGTGCCGGTCTCCATGCACATGACGAGTCTGACGGCGCTTGCGGTGATGCTGGTTGCAGCCTTCGTGGGGCTGGTCAGTGCTGTGGTGCCCTCGTATCGAGCATCCCACCAGCACATCGTCGACGCCCTGCGCCACATCGGATAACAAACCAGGTCGGACCTTTGCTACCCGCCCACCAAATATTGAAACTGGGCAGGGGAAAGTGGCACGACGCTCAAGCGGCCCTGCCTTACCAGCGGCGAATCGGCAAAGAGCTTTTGTACCTTGATCTCTGCCAGCGTTTTTGGTTGGGCAATCGACTTGCCGACTTTGATCCGAATCTGGGGAGTCTTCGGATCGCTGATATCCACCGATTCCACCGCCGCCGTCCCCACCGCGCTCTTTTCGTCGCCGGTGTGATAGATCACGAGCCGGTCACCGGGGTTCATCGCCCGCAAATTCTTTACGGCCACTGGATTCGTGACCCCATCCCAAACGGTGCTCTTCTCTTTTTCCAGATTCGCGAAGGAATATAAAGTCGGCTCGGTTTTTAGTAGGTAGTCCATGGCCGGATATTGTACGAGACGGCGGCGTTATCTGCATTCGCGAAGCTGGCCTCGCAGGGCTTATTTTCGCGGCATAGCAAACGCTGCCGCATCCACCTGCACATTCAGCTGCATCTTCGCTATCTGGAGCGTGGACGCGGTGGGATTGTCTGGTGTTCCGCTCACGAAGCGATGCGCGAACTTCACTCCACTCACTTCGCGGTAGTCTCCGACATCTTCCACGATCATGATCAGCTTGCCATTTGCAGATCGCTCGATCTCTTCATGGATTTCGAGAAAAGTAACCGCATCCAGGAATTGCGTAATGCTGGTGCCCAGGCTGGTCGTAACCTTAAGTTTGTACACCGGCTTGCCGCCCACGGCAGATTTGCCGAGAGTCTCCGCTTTGCTTCCCTTCTTCGCGTAGTCAAGCAGTGGCCCTTCGATCGCGTTCTCGGCTTCTTCTCGGATATTGTTGAGGTCACCGCCTTCGAGTTGCTGGACTTTTTCGCCTTGCATATCCCAGCCGGACGCGCCGTCATAGGCGCGGGTCACGTTGTTTCCGTCTATCTTGAACTCTTCTCGAATCTGATTTGGGCGCCGCACCTTCACCGTCAGCGGCGAATTGGTTTCGCCAAAGCTGATCGTTCCATCCATTGTCATCGACTGGGTCGCCCGCAATTTCTCGGCTCCCCCGCGTGCCGCCAGATTCTTGGTAATCAACTCATCCGCCGTTTGTGCAGAGCACGCCGCCACCGTTAGAAACACAACGATCATTCCAGTTTTCATGAGTTGTCTCTCTTTATTTGTGGGATCGGCGCCTGAGTCCGAAGCGCCTCGCATTTGAACCTCTGCAATCTGACCTTTAACCTCAGACCTCGCCCCTACGCCGTTCCCGTATTCGCCAGCGCTTCCACTGCTTCCCAAGTGGTCGGGAAAGTCATGAAAAAATCATTCACCTTGGTGATCTTCAAAACCTTCAGCACCCTCGGAGTCAC
>JAYTFO010000461.1:0-2644 GCA_043734305.1 Acidobacteriota bacterium
AAACTCCTACGGTTACTGCTCATAAATCTATCCTTTCGTTCATTTCGCAAAGAAAGTCGTGGCGTAGGCGCGCGGCGGCGCGTCGCAAGACGATGAAACGAGAAAGGTCAGATTCTGAGTATCGAGATGGAGGAGGGACGATTTAGAGCGGGAGGATCGCAGTCAGGGAATCCGGGAAAACATGCAACCCTGAGCGGAGAATTTCTTTGACCGAAGAAAACAGGATCTACGGATACGATCCAATTGGAAATCGGACCGCCGCTCACTTCGAGGCGTGCCCCGGCCGTAGTCTCTCTCACATTCGAACACGGGGCGCCTGTTCCTGGATGCGGGCAACAGGAGTGATCGGAGTCTTCCGAAACGACGGCTCCGTCCGATTGAGCCAGAGGCGTAGGAGTGATTGATTCAAGCACGCAAGACGCCGCGCATTGCGCATTCATGACCGAAGCCATCATTGCACCAAGCGCCAAGTATTGCATCAGCAGCCTAACCATCACGCTCCTAATGTAGCCTTTCTTGATATGTGTTGTCACCGCTATTCTCAGTGATGTTTGTAATATCCAACGCCGCGAATGTCGTTCCACGATGTAGTTTGGTGGCAGCGATAGCATTGGTTCACCTTCGCTGGCCCACAGCATCCTGCTACTTGAGCATCTTCCTGCCCGGCGACTTTCTTCGAAATCATCTCGAAATGCATCATGTAGTGACTCGGGGGTGCCTGATGGCACTGGGCGCAGTCGAGCGAGCGTGGGGATGGATGCTGGAACTCCGCAATCCTCCAACTGTTTATCGCGTGACACTGGGCGCAATCTTTTCCGAACAGTCCCACGTGGCGGTCTTTGGTGGCATGGCATCCAACGCAATTCAGCGCTGCCCTCGCCGAGCTTTCGTCGAATTGCCCGGGCAGCTTAACGCGTAACCACGTTTCCATCGACCTGAGCGTGGCGGCGCTGGCGGGGTCATTTCCAGACGCGGCCCTCAATGTCCGGGCTCCGATCTTGGCCAGCTCTACATGGTCCATGACAACGGGACGGATGTTCAAACCCTGGTGCTCGATGTGACATGCTGCGCATTCCCGGATACTTGCGTGAAACGCCGTCGGTTGACGGCCCAGCAATCGTTCGTCGTTCGCATGGCAGTACGTGCACTTGGCGTCCGTAACGCCGATGTTCTTCTCGTGGCATGATTCGCAACGGTCGGCGAGATAAGCGTGGCGGACTGATAATGGACCCGGCCTGATGGCTTGCTTCAATACGGATGATGCCGCACTGAAGCGCGCGACGGCAAACCCCGCCGAAACAACGACCGCGAAAAGTGACAGCCGAACGAGCAGGCCTTTCATCGTAGCCACCTCAATCCGAAGTAGACTCCGGATCCGATGTGCAGTGCCAGTAATAGGTAGAGGATGACTGACAGGACGATATGCAGCGTCAGAGAACGCGCAAACCAGCGCTTGAACAGCTCATCTGTACGAATCGCAAACTCCAGGTCCGCTACGCTTTCGGCTATGCGAGTGACCTCGGCGGCGGGGCCTCCGATCGGGATCTCGATGCCGATTGATGCCAAGCCTGCAGCCAGCAGCGCAGGCTTGGGGATCGCTCGGCTTGCAACCGGGGAATTCTCGAGCACTCCCCAGGCGCTATCGAGATCGCCCCTGGCGGTCTGCAGCAGCAACAATTTGTCCTTCATGTCGTGGGTCACATAGGTGAGTAAATAACGAACCCCAAAGCCGCTCACGACCACCAGCAGCATCGCTGCCGTCAATGCAATTCCCAGCGGACTGTCGAATCTATGACCCGTGTGAACCAGCGCGAGCAAGGGGCCGAGGATACCGGTGTAAACATGGATCGTAAGCAGCGACTGCATTGAAATGCGCGCAGTGATCCGAGTGTGGAGGAACGGAATACGCTTTGCGATGGGATACCCGAGCGGGACTAACATCAGCGTGGCCCCTGCGATTCCGAACACTGCGCCCCACCCGCTACCAGGAAATCGTGGCGCCCGGTGGACCAGAAAGCCAAGCCACGCCAGTAACAAGACGCAAACGGTACCGCCAACCACGATGCCGTCACGTTCCTTCATGGCTACGCCGCAACCTCGACCGGACCCTTAGGCTTAGCTTGACAGGCAAGAATGATCCCGGTGGCTTTGTCGTTGTCATCGAGCGCGTCTTGTACTTCCATATCGACTTCGCCGGAAATGATCTTCACCTTGCACACGCCGCAGGTGCCGACGCGGCAAGAAAATTCGATTCCGATGCCGAGTTCCTCAGAGAGCTCGAGAATCGTCTGCTGCGGTGGGCTGTCTCCGGCTTTGAGATCAAGGCGAATCTTGGCCGACTTGTTATTCTTCGAAAACGTAACCAGTGGACCAGCGGCATCGGCAGTTGGTTTGGGTGAGGTCCCTGGGGCGGAAGGTGTCGGTTTGACCAGGCCAAATGCCTCGGTCTTCAATTGGCCCGGGGGAACTCCAAGTTCGGTCAGTAGGCCCTTGGTCGACTCCATCATTTCCGGTGGACCGCACAAGTGGATCCTTCGGGATGCGAGATCGACACAGTTTGTGTCAGCCACTCCTTGGTAATGCGTCCGCGTGCGCCTTTCCAGTCAGTCCCTTCCGCTCTTGTGATGGTGACGGCAACATGGAG
>JAYTFO010000462.1:0-5857 GCA_043734305.1 Acidobacteriota bacterium
TCAATCTACGGGGAGGAAGAAAAAGCCGCGGTGCTGGAAGTGCTGGAGGCGAGCGCACCTTCTTGTGGAGCGCGAGTGCAGGAATTCGAGCAAGCGTTCGCGAGCTACTGCGGAGCGCAATACGGATTGGCTGTGTCTTCGGCGACTGCCGGACTCTCCCTTGCCCTGATTGCCGCTGGAGTCGGGCCCGGCGACGAAGTCATCACGACGCCCATCAGCTGGATCTCCACCGCCAACGCCGCCTCCGCGCTGGGAGCGAAGGTGGTGTTCGCCGATGTGGATTCCTGCACGCTGAATCTTGACCCTAAGTCGGTGGCGAACAAGATCACCGGGCGCACCAAAGTGATTCTGCCCGTCCACCTGTACGGGCAGTGCTGCGACATGGATGCGCTCAACGCGCTCGCCCGTCCGCGCGGCATCGTGGTGGTGGAAGATGCCGCCCACGCCGTCGGCGCCGAATACAACGGACGCAAAGCAGGCGTTCTCGGGGATATTGGGGTCTTCAGTTTTCATCAACAGAAAAACATGGTTACGCTGGGCGAAGGCGGCATGATCACGACCAGTAACAAAGCATTGTTCGAGAGTATGCTGTCGCATCGTTCACTCTGCTGCCGGTCCTATGATCCCAAGGGAAAATACCTGGCGATCGATGAGGCCGCGCAGCCCATGGGCAAACGATACTGGCATCTTGAATTTGATGGCATCGGGTTCAACTATCGGATGACCGAAATGCAAGCGGCAGTCGGCTTGGTCCAGCTGCGCAAACTCGACTCACTCAACGCCCGCCGGATCGAGATTGCGGGGAAGTACACGGAGGGCTTGCGTGCGATCAAGGGGCTCGGCCTGCCCTGCGTATCTCGCGATAGCAAGCACGTGTTCCACGTGTATCGTCTTTTGCTGGGCGCTGATTTCCGGCTTAACAAGGAAGACTTCATGTGGGAGCTTTACACCCGCAAACAGATCAAAGCGTGGTCTCATTACATGCCGATTCACTTGACCGCCATCTACCGAAGCTTGGGACATCATGAAGGAGAATGCCCCGTCGCAGAAGCGATGTTCGAGCGGTACGTCAGCCTGCCGATTCATCCCCGCATGACAGAGGAATCCATCGACTACGTGATCAACAGCATCCGGGAGCTGGCGTGATCGCCTTCGAGAATACAGTTGCCGGCTTGCGTGGAGTCGGAGCGTTCTTCTCACCGGAGGCGGCGCTCTACATCAGCCGTGCCCCAGGGCGCCTCGATCTGATGGGCGGCAACGTCGACTACACCGGTGGGTTGGTATTCCAGTCCACCATCCGGGAGGCCACATGGGCGGCCGTCCAGCGACGCGAAGACCAGCGCCTCGTCTTCTGGAATCCTCAGATGAAACACGAGGGCTGGTTGGATCGAGTGGAATTCGAGTTGCCATCGTTGAAAGATGAACGGTCGGTTCGCGAACTCGTAAACCGCACTCCGGAAATTCGTTGGACCGCCTATGTATTGGGAGTGTTCTACTGGCTGCGTTCCAAGTATCCAGCGCAGGTTGCAACCGGCGCCAGCATTTACATCGAGTCGGACGTTCCTCTCAATCGCGGCGTGAGTTCTTCGGCAGCTGTCGAAGTTGCTGTGATGAAGGCCGCGGCTACTGCTTACGGCATCAACCTGGCCGGAGTCGAACTGGCGGAGGCTTGCCAGTGGACGGAGAACGTCATTGCCGAGTCTGCCTGCGGAATCATGGACCAGGCTGCCTCTGTGTTAGGCGACGAATGTCAACTGTTACCTCTTCTCTGCCAACCTTGTCAGCCTCGACCGCTCGTGCGGCTGCCCCCAGGTCTGCGCTGTTGGGGAATCGATTCCGGTGTACGCCACGCTGTCACGGGCATTGCATATGAAGCCGCTCGCGCCGCGGCGTTCGTTGGATACGAAATGATTTGCGGCTGGGAAAACCTGGAACTGAAGAAAGATGAGAGCGGACGCATCCCCCGCTTCGTTGATCCCCGATGGAACGGGTACATCTCGAACATTCCGCCCTCCGTATTCCGCTCCCGATACGAAGATCGCTTGCCGGCGCTGGTCGCAGGGAAGGAGATCCTCGCGCGCGGCAGAGTCCATCCCGATCCTTTCACGACCATACGTCCGGAAGTGCAGTACCGTGTGCGCGCCTGTACGCGCTACGCAATCGAAGAAAATCACCGTATCGAAACGTTTGTGGAACTGGCCGGCGGAGCAAAGCCAGATCAATGCATGAACCGATTTCGACTGATGGGCGAGTTGATGTTCCAATCCCACTGGTCTTACACAGAATGCGGGTTGGGATGTGACGCCACGGATTTGCTGATCGACTTCGTACGAGAAGAATGCGGACCAGGAAAATTGTTTGGCGCCAAGATCACCGGCGGCGGGAGTGGTGGCACGGTAGCTGTGCTGGGGATCGAAGGCGCGGAAGAAGCCTTCCGGAGAGTCGTACAGCGTTATGCTCAGGCCCGCGGGTACGAGCCTTACGTTTTCCAGGGGAGTTCGCTGGGAGCCGATCGCTTCGGCGCACGCGTCCTCGAGGTGCAGCCATGATCGCAACCGCGACGGTGGCGCCCATAAGGCAATCCACTGCCTGGTATTTTTTTTTGCTGGCACTGGCCTCGCTGATGTGGTCGGGGCAGGGTACGGCGATCAAGATATTGGACCGCCACATGGGCCCGATCGCGATCACGTTCTTGCCTTTCTACATCACCACGCTGCTCTTCGTGCCCTTGCTTCTGAAAATGAGGAAGGGAAATCCCAGCGCTTCCAATCCCTCCCGCAGCGATTGGGTTCGGTTCGTCATTGCCGGAGTGGCGGGGCAGGTGCTGGCGCAATTGGGAATGACATGGGGCGTCAGCAAGTCGCTGGCTTCGAATGGAGCGATCCTGAACTTGCTGATTCCCGTTCTCAGCGCTGTGCTTGCTTCCCTGATGTTGAAGGAGCGCCTTACATGGTTGCGATGCGGGTCACTGGGAGTTGGGCTGGTCGGCGTAGTTCTGATGTCCGCCAGCGATCTGCGGCAAGCTTCATTTGGCCAGATGCGTTTCTTCGCGGGCAATCTCATGATCCTCGGCGGGTGCCTGGGATCCTCTTTCTACAACGTGTATTGCAAGGGCCTGATGCGGCGCTTCTCGGAGATCGAAATCCTGATCTTCAGCTACATCACCGCCTCGCTGGCGAGTCTGCCGCTGTTGATCTGGGTGGAGCCGTTTACCTTCCGCAGCTTCCAGCTTTTTGACTGGCAGAGTTGGGCCGCCTTCGCTTTTCTTGCTCTATTTATGTATGGCGCGTCGATGCTGCTGTTCTTCAAGGCACTGCAGCATCTCGACGTCACAACCGCGTCCGCCTCGCTCTATCTGGTGCCGGTGTTCGGCGTGCTGTTGGCAGTGTCGCTGCTCGGCGAGCGCTTGAGCATGCTGGCCGTGGCAGGCGCCGCGATCGTTCTGACCGCTACCTTGCTGGTGATGAAATATGACACGAGCTACTAATCCGTTCGGGGCAATTGTCTCGCTACTTCTCGGAGTCGCACTCCTGGCCGCCCAGCAACCTAAGCCATTTCCCGTGACGTCGACCGTGGACGCGCCCGCCATCGCCGGGCGTGCCGTGCAACTCGATGCCCAGGGAAAGCTCCTGCCCTGGCCGATCGCGGATAACACGGGATACTCGTACTCATCGCATGTCCTCACGCAATGGACAGTCTTGTGGGACCAGTACAATCGCCAGCGTCTGCATTATTACTACTGCTGTTTCGACTTCGACAAAACCACCTTCGAAATGTTTCCCGATGAGCACTGGGCCAATTCCACCGGGTATCTGCGGGCCATGCTGCAAGGATTCATCGAGCGCTTGTACCCGTACTCTGGCGATCCCCGGATGCTTACGTTCCTTCAGGATTTTGTGGACTATGAATTAGAAAATGGTTTGACCCCCGAAGGTTATGCCTGGTCCCAGGTTCCGTATGCGTCCGCCAATCCCGGGGCGAAACGCTACACCGGTTGGAGCGCCCACGGCGAAGACTACATCGAGCCTCACGTAGTTGGTGAGGACGGTTACGCGTATCTCCGACTCTATGAGATGACCGGCAACACAAAATATTTGCGCGCCGCGATCCGGTGCGCCGACGCTCTGCTCAAGAACTACAAGGTAGGAGATGAAAAAAAATCTCCCTGGCCGGTGCGCTGCTATGCGCGTGACGGCAAAGCGGAAGGGGGACCCATGGGTCCGTACTCCGCAAACGTGATTGAGCCCATCATGCTCTTCGACGAACTCATCCGCCTCGGGCAAGGTGACGCGGCGGGTTATGCGCGAGTGCGTGCCGGTGCATGGGATTGGTTTCAGAAATATCCCCTGGCCAACAACGTGTGGGTCGGCTATTTCGAGGATGTCGTGCCCAGCATGGGCAATATGAATCAGGTGATTCCTCTTGAGTTTGCTCGCTACGTTCTTCTTCATCCCGACAAAGACGCGCGGTGGCGAGAGCACGCGCGGCAACTCATCGAATGGGTCAAGACGACTCCAAAATGGCCCAAGTACATCGTGCATGGAGCCACGGTAACCACCGAACAAGGCAATGGCAGCGGCTTTTGCTGTAACCAGCCGAACGAGTGTTGCGACAGCCACACCAGCAGGCTGGCTGCAGTCGAAGCACTCTACTATGCGAAAACTGGAGACGAATCCTATCGCGAAGCGGCCTTCCGTTCGTTTAACTGGGTGACCTACTTCCAGGGACTCTCGCGGGACGCTCACACGCCGTTCGGGCCGCAGTGGTGGTTTACGGATGAATTTGCCGACGGGCCACGAAGAATGATGGACGCGTTCTGGGCAGTACCGGAGTGGGCGCCTGCTGACGAATCACATCTGCTCGGCTCCAGTTCAGTTGTGAATCGCATCAGTTACAGCAGAGGTTCTGTTACCTACTCTACTTTCGATCCGCAATCGACTGATGTGCTCCGTTTGGACTTCGTTCCAGAATTCGTCACTGCCAACGGGAAGCCTCTGAGCCGGCGCAAGGACATCGACCAGCCCGGATACGTATTCGATGACTCGACCAAGGTGCTTAGCATCCGGCACGACGATGCCCAAGACATCGACATAAAAGGTGGAGCGGGAGAGGGGCCGCCCACCTATGTGACTTTCGACGATCCCCATCTGCCTGCCGAGACCAGACTTCAGGGGCAATATCCCTCTGGAGTGGTTGATTGGGGCAGTGGCCAATGGCATATTGGCGTCCCGCAGGGCAAATTCGGAACCTTCAACCTTGCCCTGACTGATCCCAAGGCGGGGTCGGCCGAGTTTCGCTTCTACGCACCTCGTGTGTTCGTCGGAGTCGATATCTACAACGGGGGCGCTTCGGAAGCCGTGGTCACGATCCATTCCTCCAAAGTTCGTGAGTTGTCCGTCACCCTCAAGCCCGGAGAACTGCGGCGGACTCGCACCGGATGGCGAGACCCCAGCTCAGTGGTGACCTTCGACCTGAAGAATGGGGAAGGCCTACGTTTTGACAATCTTGCGTACGCGCGCGAGTGATCTCGCGTAGGGCTGGTACTCTCCCCGTGTTAAGCGGGCGGCTGGTTTGCGAAGAAAGAGCTTGACGAGATTCACGAAATTGTGGTCTGTTACATATTCACATTATTTATGAGTATTTATAACAACGAATTGACGCCCAAACCGCGGGATCGCCAGAGTGAAATCCTGCTGTTTGTGAAGGAGCGTACGACGGCGTCGATTGCCGAGATCGCGACACAATTCTCCGTTTCGGAAATGACCGTGCGGCGCGTCCTGCACAAACTGGCGGACGCGGGACTGGTGATCCGCACGCCGGGTGGCGCCCTGGCCGCCCTGGTGGGCTCCATGGAGAA
>JAYTFO010000463.1:0-2393 GCA_043734305.1 Acidobacteriota bacterium
CACTCGTTGGAACTCCTTCTGACTCATCATCACCATCCTGAGAGGGTGACAAAGTCTCGTTGCAGTTAGGGGGTGACATTATCTTGGAGCATCTACACAATCGGGGCAAGTCCTTGAACTTCTCACCATGCTCGGTGTAAACTTCAAGTGGAAAATGCCGGGTACAAGAACGGGTACACATGGCTGGTCCCCTCGCAAATGATTGTAAAAGATGCCAGTTAGGTCTAATCGCTGGCAGACGTTGATCTTAATTTTTATTTTTGATTCTCAAGCGGAAGTGGTGGAACTGGCAGACACACCATCTTGAGGGGGTGGCGCCGAAAGGCGTGGGGGTTCAAATCCCCCCTTCCGCACCATTAACTCATTTATATTCATATAGTTAGAAGCCTATTTCGGTTCCGTACAATAATCGTACAACGTTTCCACCCTCCGCAGTATCGTTTTCATCTGCAGGTGTCCCCCCGCTTGCACAAGGCGGCAAGTTGGCGTTGGAGCGCGCTCGAAGTTCCATTCGCATTTTGGGGCGCGGGGATCAAGAATGCGCTGCCCGGCAGCATGGCGATCAGCAAAGCCACCGCCTGCGGTGAGATGTTCGAGCCATCCGGAGCGACGGGCGGGCCTAGCACGCCGGCTTCATTGGCAAAGGCTGCTCCCAGTGTCGTCGCCGAACGACTTGAAAGACCCGTGAGTTCCGGCGGAGTATTGAAAGACCCCAGGCACGCCGGGTCCAAACCGTTTCTCTGCCGGATACCCTGATACGAACCGAAAAAGAAAAGCTTGTCCTTCTTTATCGGCCCGCCAACAGGGCTTCACTTCTGCAATCTGACCTCTGACCTTAAGGAAACTCTGAACAAGTAGTGTCGGCAGGGCCGGTGACACCATGAGCCTTTTACCTCTACAATCTGACCTCTAACCTCTGCAATCGCTTTCCATGACTGACCATTCGATATTTCCGGTGATCAATGCGAGTTTGAACGGGTGCAGCGCGATTCTCCTGGTGACTGGGCGGACGCTGATTGCTCGCGGTAAAGTGGCGGCGCATCGGGCGGTGATGTTGACGGCTTTCGGGACGTCTTCCCTCTTTCTGGTTTCGTATCTCTACTATCACGCGCATGTTGGGTCGGTGGATTTTCGGGGCACGGGATGGTCGCGGCCGGTGTATTTCACGATTCTGACGTCGCATACAATTCTGGCGGCAGCGATCGTGCCGCTGGTTTTCATCACGTTGAGGAGAGCGCTGCGAGGGCGGTTTGACCAGCATCGCGCGATTGCGCGCTGGACGTTTCCGGTGTGGCTGTACGTGTCAGTGACGGGCGTCGTGATCTACCTAATGCTGTATCGGGTGTTTGTGTTGCGCCGCCGTCCCGGCGGCTGTCGTGGGGGCATCCTCGCCCCCACCGGCGGACAGAAAGCCCGTGAGTCGTCTTGGGTGGTAGGTGCGGATCGCGTTGGTGGCAGTGGCGGCGGGACGCCGCCACGACAGCCGGCAAGATGCCGGCGCTACGGTGGGATTCATCACAAATTTGATGTTCATGGGACACAGCCGCAGGGGGGCGTGATTCTGCTATAGTGAGCGTCTTAAGGAGCCCGCGATTATGAAGAGCGTGAATAAAGTCATCCTGGTGGGGAACCTGGGCAAGGATCCCGAGATCAAGTACACGCCGCAAGGCAAAGCCGTGGCCAAGTTTTCGCTCGCCACCAACGAGCGCTATAAAGACAAAGACGGCCAATGGCAGGACCGCACCGAGTGGCACAACATCGTCCTCTGGGAGCGGCTGGCGGAGATCGCTGGCGAGTATCTGAAAAAAGGCGGCAAGGTGTATATCGAAGGCCGCATCCGCACCGACTCGTGGGACGACAAACAGACTGGCCAAAAGA
Source organism: Acidobacteriota bacterium (assembly GCA_043734305.1). Classification (GTDB taxonomy): domain Bacteria; phylum Acidobacteriota; class Terriglobia; order Terriglobales; family Acidobacteriaceae; genus Acidiflorens. The sequence continues at coordinate 1,879 of JAYTFO010000463.1, forward strand.
AATACATGACCAACATCATCGGCAGCGAAATCGTGCTGTTGGGTGGACGCGGCGAAGGCGGCGGTGGTGGCGAACCTACCGGCGCATCGCGCGGCGTGGCCGGGGGCAACAACTTCGACCAGCAGACTCCGGAGCCGGAGCACGCAACCGCATCGGCCTCAGGCTCGCCGATTACGGATGAGGATATTCCGTTCTAGGGGAGTTTGTTGCCTGAGTCGAACGCGGAGTGCTTCGTGATGTTGAGGCCATGAACGATTAGGACGCCCTCCTGGAGCGCTTCGTCGCGAGCTTTGGGAAGCTCGACGAGATGACTGCGATGAAGGAGCTGTCGCCGGTCGCGTGGGAACTTGCGCACGGTGAAGCCGACGAATCGGGCGGAAGCGTTGGCGACCTCTCAAAGTAAGTACTGACCGCTCCTGTCTTGATGTCCTCTATGCGAAGTTGCCCGCCCGTTTTCCGCCACTCTACGAGCGCTTGGTGCTGACCTACCGATGGGCCGAGGTCGATCTCCAGTC
>JAYTFO010000464.1:0-10868 GCA_043734305.1 Acidobacteriota bacterium
TTCGTTCTCGACAGCAAGTTGCTGATCATCGCGGGCGCGCTTGATGGATCGTCGGGCTTGATCCTTTCCATCATCATGTCCAAGGCCATGAACCGTTCGTTCTCGAACGTCCTGTTCGGAGCCTTTGGACAAGTGCAGACTGCAGCAGCAGCCGGGGAGGAAGCAAGACCCGTCCGTAGTGCGACAGCCGAAGAAGCAGCGGCGATTCTTTCCGCGGCGAACAAGGTAGTGATCGTGCCGGGCTATGGAATGGCGGTTGCGCAGGCCCAGCACAAGGTTCGCGAGCTCTACGATGCCCTGACCAAGCGCGGCGTGGAAGTACGCTTTGCCATTCATCCGGTGGCCGGTCGCATGCCCGGTCACATGAATGTGTTGCTGGCGGAGGCCGACATCCCGTACGACCGCCTGATTGAAATGGAAGAGATCAACGGCGACTTCCCGCAGACCGACGTTGCGCTGGTCATCGGCGCCAACGACGTCACCAATCCCGCGGCCCGCACCGACACCACCAGTCCCATCTACGGTATGCCGATTCTGGACGTAGACAAGGCGCACACCGTGATGGTGATCAAGCGCAGTATGAATCCAGGGTTCGCGGGCATCGATAACCCGCTTTACTATCTGGATAACAACCTGATGCTTTTCGGAGATGCCAAGGCGTTTGTAGGCAGCATCGTGCGCGAACTCAGCGGCGGACATGGATAAGGAATTAAGAGCGGATGACGACGATTTTGTGTCCCGATCTATTGCTTGCTGCGGACGGCAGACTGGGAGGGGCCGGTCACGACCTTGCAGCAAACGTAACTAGAGGGGATGCAGCTATGCCAAGAGGAAGTCTGGCATAGGCTGCAGCCCGCCCCTGTGATCAGGCCGCTTTCTTTACCTGGCGAATCTTGGCCCAACGCGCCTTCTGAGCAAGAGAGATTCTCTTGCGTCCGGCTGCCGAGAGTACACGTTTGGCTCGAACTTGTCCGCCAGTGTAAGACCCGCCTTGTCCTCGCGTAAGTTTTTCCAGAACGGAAATAGCTTCCGCAAGTTGATCCACTTGCTTTTGTGCGTCCCGGCGATCCTCGCGGAGCCGAGCCAGCGCCTTACTTATATTTGTCATTTGAAAACCCCCTCAGGTTACTTGCACGAGCATTGTAGTGATTACTGCGGACTTATGCCACACCTTCAAGCAAAAAAAATCATCTTATCCGATTCGGGAAAGCGGCATGGAAACGGAATCTGACCCTCGGGCACTGAACCCTTTGGGTGTTGTTCTTGGATTTGTGTGGCGGAGGGATTCAGCGCTTGCGGTAATTGTCGCGTTCGGAATGTAGGCAGATTGAGAACGTGCGGTGTTCCTCCGGAGTCTGCGGTGTAGCCGGTGTGCCGTCCCTTCGGGAATCGCGCGATCCTGCGTTTGCTGACCCAGCATTTCGTGCTGGGCTTTCCTATTTCGCCGCTGCCGCGGCTAGAGCGTGGGTGGTTCCACTTTCTCGCGCTACCGTGAACTTCGGCGCAGACCCATTGCGCCCTGAGCAATCGAAAAAATCAGTTTCCCTTTCCGGGCTCAAAAGCGGCTACAATAGCCGCAATTTCCTATACGGAGGTCGCTGTGAAGAACAGGTATGCCCAGTGTGCAATTGCGATTCTTGCGGGATTCTTGCTGCTCCCTTCCAACCTTCCTGCCCAGGCGCCGGCAAATCCGGCTCCAACGGGGCTGGTACAGGACTGGACGCAACACCATATCCTATTCAGTCGCGACGCCCTGTTGAAGAATCTAGGCTTGCTCACTGCTGAGCCTCGAATCGCGCATCGGTTGATCCAGCGTTGGCAGTTGCCCCAGTCCACCGTTGTCGACGCCGCTCCGAATGTTGGATCTGGGTCCGATCCGCAACGTGATTGGAATGTGTCGCTCGGACTAGGGCGCATCGCCGCCAATATGTTTCCGGCAAAATTTTCTTTCGATCCCGGCGCCGCGCCGGACTGCACAAATGATTTTGTTGCTTTTGGCCTCAATCGCGTCGGAGCGGTCAATCAGGCCAATCTTGTGGCTTTCAATAACCTCTACTCCGGTAGCTTACCCGCCGGGCTCTGCGGCGCAGCCCCTTCGTTCCTGTTCGCATACAATATCAGCACGATAGCGGCGGGCCGGATTTCGACTTCGCCTGCACTTTCCCTCGATGGCAAGAAGATCGCGTTTGTGGAAACCGGAAACATCGCCGGAGTCAGCACGTCCATTTTTCATGTCGTGACCTGGGCCACCGGCGCTGGCAACGGTACTTCGGCCACCCTGCCTGCGGTACCGGGTGTTGGCAACAGCGCGAGCATGACTTCTCTGACATACGCCGCCGCCGCTCTCGACACCAGGTCTTCTGTCTGGGTGGACTACAACACGGACACGGCCTACGTCGGTGCTGACGATGGCAGACTCTACAAGATCACCGGTGTATTTAAAGGCACACCGGCTCTTGCTGGCGCACCCTGGCCCGTCCTCTTGGCCGTAAACATTCGAGTTTCCAGCCCCGTCCTTGACAAGAACTTGGGATTGGTCATGGTGGGGATTCAGAACGGAACTTACTATTCCGTTAACGCGAGCACGGGCGTTGTCAAGTCTCTGGTCGTAGGGCTCAGCGGCGCCACCAATCCCGGAATCCTGGCGGCACCGATGGTGGACGTCACCAACGGCACCAGTTTCGTAGTCAGCGCGAATGATGGCACTTCGGGAGTGTTCGTGGAAGTCAATTCCGCAACGATGACGAAACTTGCCGTCGGGCGCATCGGACAGGCATCGAAATCCGGAACGGCCATCAGCCTTTTCCAGCCTGCGTTCAGCGACGCTTACTTCAACGATCCAACCACAGGAACGGCGCGTCTCTGCGGTACCGGCGCGGCCGATAACAGTCCGTGGCAATATGCTTTTGGAGGGTTCACCCTGGTGGGCGGCAAGTATGTCATGAACACGACGCCGACCTTTTCGCAGCAGTTGTTGACCTCGACTACTTCGCGTTGTACCGAATGGACGGAGTTCTTTAATCCCAATGTCGGCGTTGGCGGGACGGATTTCTTTTTCTTCGGCTTGACCGCCAATTGCACCGGCCCGGCAACTTCCGGGTGCGTAGTGGCACGCAATCAGGATGGCTCGCTCACGACAGCGAACGTGGCTGGGGGCCCCAGCGGAATCGTCGTCGACAACTACAGCACTGCGGCCCAGGCCTCGAACATTTATTTAACCGGAGTTGCAGCCCCCAACCTGGCCATTAAGTTAACTCAAAACGGTTTGCAGTAAGAGGGATCGGGACTGAGAAACGGCGACTGCGGAAAAAGTAGTTGCAAGAAGAATCTGGCGGCGCGCCGACGGAGTTCTTCCGCGCCTGCAAAGCCGGCCTCAAAACAGAGTCTTCGTCGCAGCGGTGAACCGCTGCGCCACCAAAAACAGCAGGCCTTTTTACTCGGTTGCGATCTGCCATCCCCGATCGGTCTTCATCAGAGCAATCGTAACTCTGCTGGGAGCGTCGTGATAGAAGTGGGCGCCGTATTTATCGATCAGGGTTGAGCGATCCCATGTGTTGAACGCTTTCACAGCCGGTCCGGCCGCATCCAACAATTCGCCCGCCTGGTTGGGTTCCCACTTCCAGGTATATTCGACGGTTGCTTTGGATGGAGTCAGCATTGTGATCTGGTTAATTTCCACCAGTCGACGTTGCGCCAGCGGAACCGCGTATTCATCGTTGCCGTCTTTATTCTTCGACTTCTTTACTCCGGACAGGCCGGTTAGAAAAGCTTCTCCCTTTGGGGTCAACGATACGGGCGTCTTCCAGTCGGATTTATCTTTGCCAATTTTGATGTAGCCGGCTTTCTCCAACAAGCGATAGTGCGGGTCGCGAGGGTTGTTGCTTCCTTTAACGATTCCGGTCTGGAAGCGAAGCGTGATTGGACCCTGCGCATCGAGTATTCGCACCACCACGGAATTGGCTTCGGCGGTCGTCAACACCTTCTGGCTTTGGATTACAAAATACAGAGCCACACCGACCACGCCCACGATCAGTGTCAGAATCAGAAGCAGCGGAACAATCGACGATTCTCTTTTCTCCATCTCAATTTCTTGTTCGAACATGGCATCCTCCAGCAGGTTCGGGCTTCGGCGCTCGGCCGCGGCTCGTCTACTATTCTCCGCCTGAATCGCCCTCCACCCAGTGACGCGGATCACATCCCAATGTTTGAAAAGTCACTTGCCGTCCAACCCACAAAGCCTGTTCTACTGCGAAGGGTTTGCAACCCCTTTCACACTGGGTTCGCGCAATATGGAACCGTTTGCTTGTAACGAACTGATAATAAAGCATATATCTATTGCCATGGACTGGGCCATCGATTGCGCTTGTAGTTCATGACGCGGTGTCTCCAGCTGGCCGCACGAGAAGCGCGAATGATTGGAAAGATGGTCGCAGCAAGCCTCTTGATGATGGGGCTCGGCGGTGTGCAGGTGTGGAGTGCGACGTCGCACCCGTTCCGGGTCGACCCTGATCGGCCTGCACTCACGAAGTTGGAAGGCCAACTGCGCCGCGTTCCCGCGCATTTGTCGGAATTTTCACCCGTGTCGGAACCACTCGCCCTGCCTCGTTGCGGAGATGTTCGCCCACCCGAAGCGCTGGTCTCACCCGATCCTTTGATCGGGCTCAATGAAGAGAATCTGCGGGTCCGCGTAAGCTTCATTGTGGGCTCCGACGGCAGAGTGCATAGCCCTTTTATTTTGGACTCCGGCGGCACGCGAGAGGATCAGGTCGTGCTGCACGCAGTTCGCCGATGGCGCTATCGTCCTGCTCTCTGCAATGGAGTTCCGACCGATTCCGAAGCTCGCGTACAATTCGGCATCCGCTGAGGGCCGGATTCTCCTACAATGGCAGCGGTGAGGTTCCCTTGAATCCACAAAAGCCCAAGCTCCAGGATGCAGCGAGCGCTGATCCCGGGGCGGTCCAGGAAAATTCCGAACTGGATGAGTTCTTTCAGCGGTTGCCGGCAAACTTCCGCTGGCCCAAGCCCAGCGACGAATCGATCGCCGCAGCGACCGAGGCAATCCAGCGGTTGTCTGGCGGCACCGGTGCAGAGGTCGTTCTGGCTGCAGGCAGCCTCGCTCCCAGTGGCGTCTGCGCGGATTGCGGGCAGCCTTTGCATGCAGGCGCGATCTATTGTTCGGCCTGCGGTGCACCGGCGAACGGAGCGCCCGAAGTCAGCCCCGCTGCCCACCCCCAAGCGGGAGGCCAGCACCACTATCACCACCACTACCATCACTTCGTTCCCGGCCAGGCATCGGGCCCTGCCGTGTCCGTAGGGGAAGCGGCAACCTCCGCGCCGCGCGGCAAGGCCTCTGGCCCGGCCTCCAGCGGTTCTGGCAACAGCCGCGCCGAGACTGCGGTTCGCCAGGTCGTGCAGGACTGGGCGCAGGCCTGCAACACCAAACATCTGGACGACGTGCTGGAACTCTACTCCGCCGATGCTACGGTGATTCGCGCCGGCCTGCCTCCCGTGCGGAGTCTGCCCGCGATCCGGGAATTTCTCTTTTCGCTGCTCGAAGCGGGCCTGGGCGACGTGGAAATGGAGTCCTTGCGCACCGATGTCATGGGCGAAGTCGCGATCGATCTCGGGCGCTGCAAAATGCTAGTCCCGGTCGCCATGGGGAAGCGCCGCGAGGAGCGCGGAAAATATCTGATCGTCCTGATCCGGCAACCTTCGGGGGCCTGGAAGATACTCGCCGATTGCTGGTCCAGTGATTTGGCCGTCAGCGCGCCGACTCCGCCCGAAGCGGGGAGGAAAGTTCCGGACCCTTCGCCCGCTAGACCGCGGCGATAAGTAGAGCGAACCAAAATTTAGTCGGGATCACAGTTCTTAGGGAGTTCTCCCATTCTGCAAGCAAAAAAATACCCCGATCCCTTTCAGGACCGGGGCTTGATCGTTGGAGTTGCCGCGTCTAATTCGTGCGCGCGGTAAAGACCTGCCGATAGCCGAGCGTGTCCACGTCGCGGAATAGTGGAGTTCCCGGCGGCAGACCTGCGGGCAGCGCGAAATCCGCGTCGAAACTGTAATTACGAGTCGGCGGCGAATAGACAACCGTACAGCACTTGAACACACCGGTGTTGTACGTGGAATAGTAGAGACTCACCAGCGATCCCTTGTAGTTCAGGGTTTGACCGCCCCAAGCTTCAAGATAGCGCAGGAAGTTGTGCGTACCTCCATCGGTGCCGAAATCCTGCCCTGCCCAGGCAGGCTTGGGGAAGTTCATATTTTTCCCGCCTGCGATCGCCAGACGATAGTACGTCGTAGCGGCGGGCCGGTTGCCCATTGTGGTCGGGTTTACAAAGCTGTTCAGGTCTGACCACGCATTGGAGAGCAGCGTGACCGTATCCGCGATGACCGCGGTCGCGGCATGTCCTGCCACGTCCGCACCCCCAGCCCAGGCGGGATCGCCTGCGTTGGAGTTGTAGTCGCCCTGCACATAGACCGGATTTTCCGAAGCCACCGTGAATCCGCCCGTGTTGTCCGTTCTCAGCGGTACGTTCCCCAGGCTGCCATCCACCAACTTCAGCACGTGTCGGGCGCCGCTGACCCAGTTCTTGCGGCCCGTCGTCAAGCAGCTCGTGATGCGCGGAAGGTAAGGATTGGGTGGCAATGCGCCGATAATCCCGGCGTTAACGTTGGCAGCGCCGTTATAGAAGCCAAGTCCCATGTTGGGCGGTCCGAAGAAGTCCGCGACGGTATTCTCATTGACGTCCTCCGGAGATTCTTTCTTGCCCGCCGGTATGGGTTCCAGAGCGCCGTCCGGCACTCCCGCCGCGGAGGCAGCGTTGATCGAATCCTCCAGGCCGGAATCGCCAGACTTCTGACCAAGGTAGGGTGGGTTCGCATTGGGCAGCATGCCCCGTCGATCCGAAAAATACAGCACCCAACCATTTTGAGTCAGGAAGTCTACGCTAGTCCCGCTGGCGCCGATATTTCCCCACAACCATCTCTTCAGGTTGCCGGCGTCAATCTCCACAGCGTTCAGAACGCCGGTCGCTGCGCAAGAGTTGTTTCCAGGGTTCACGTCCCGGATTTCGCCTTCGCGGGCGTCGTAGAAGTTGATGGGATACCAGTTGTTCTTGGTGATCCCGGTATTGGCGCCGCCAGCCGTCAGTTCGACGTAGGGATTGCCGCTGCCCGCGTCTTTAGTTACCTCTGGCGGACGCCCGTAATTCCATGCGATACATCGTATGGGGTTTCCGCCCGTTGCAGTACACACCGGGGCCTGGCCGTTGGCATCAATGGCGCCATTGCCGTTCCGATCCGCTGGCTGCTGAAGAATCAGGATCGCGCTGGGGTGCACGGGGTTCGCTCCCGGCGCGTTGGGTGGCGCTGTTCCTCGCGCGAAACCCAGCTTTAGCCATTCGTTCGTCACGCCATGCCAGGCACCCGCCGCATCTTTGTACTCGACGCGCAGGTAGCCGTCCAACATGTTCCAGGTCGCGGACTTGTCGGGATTGGTGGTGACCTCGTACGGATACGGTGGGGCGGGGTTAGGATTGACGTTGCCGGGATTGCATGGCAACGGCGGTAGAGGATTCGAGGCCGCCGGAGGACACATCACGACCGCAGGCCCAGGAGCGCCTGGCCCCGTGATATTGGGAGCACCCGCGGGGACCAGCGTCTGCGCGCCCACAGGCGGCGCCGCAGGAGCCAAAGGCCAGTCGAAGGGGACTGCCACTGGCACAACGTTGTTGCCACACCCGGCGCCGGCACAAATGGTGTTATCTGGAATGCCCGAGGAGCCGGCCGCAAAGTAAGTGTTGTAGGTGTTGGCACCAGCCAGAGCGGGCAGTCCCGCTGGATACGTCGCGGCAATACCTTTCGGATTGTCGAGCGCATCGTTCGCTAAGCGGACGTTCTCCGCATCTCCGGCGCCGCCAGGAAGTTCAGCGGGATCGTCCGAAAGCAACACGCGGATCTGCGCCAGGTTATATTCCCGCGACGAGCCGATCGCGGAGGAGGCAGCTTCGCCGTTTCGTGGCCGCCGGATGATCTCATAGGCCTTGGTCGTTCCGTTGACAAACGGCAAGGACAGGTTCTTGGCGCCGGTTCCTCCCGGAGGCAGGATTCCAAAGTTGCCATTCACGATTTCGGTGTGGTAGTTGCTCAACGAAACCGTCGGCCAGTTTCCGTTGGGTAGCGACTGTGGAGGATTGCCACCCGCACCGACTACGCTACCATCCGTCAAAGCAAGGGCAAGGCAGGCGGGGTATGGTGCAATTCCATCACAACCCTGCGCGGCGGTTGGCATCAGCACCGTGCCCGCATAATTTGCATTCGTAGCAAATCCGTTGGGCAGGTTAGCTCGAACCACGTTGCCGTACGCCGTCACTTTGTCGTGAAACTTGAGGGTACTGCCATTGCCTACTTCGGGATACAAGTCGCCGTTGGTGTGTACGCGTCCCGCAAAATCAAAGTTCGGGCCGCTGAAGAAGGCCAGATCGCTTTCCGAGAACACGCCGAATTGGAACACGGGAATCAGCGCGACCTGCGCGGTGCGCACCATGCTGACTTCCTGCCCGCCCGGTTCCGCGGCTGTCGCCAGCATGCTCACCGGAATGATCTGCGCCCACAAGCCCTGGTTCGGTCCGGATGAAATCTGTCCATAATTGTTTGTCAGAGGAGCCGTGCAGCCCGATGCCGGCTGTACCTGATAGTCCTTCCAGGTGACGCCGGGGATATTTGGCTGTAACGCGCTCAAGGCGCAGATGTCGCTGGGTTTGGGCGCCTGCACCGACTTGAAGGTCGCCGCCAGGTCCGACGTCATCTTCTCCACCGCGCCTTCGGCGTTGTGGTAAGCGACGTTGTTCTGCAGGTCGACTCCGCCCACTTTGCCTTCGGTATTCACCATCATCATCAGACCGACGGCGATGCCTGACAAAAGCAGCAGCATCAGTAAACTCGCAATCAGCGTGAATCCCCGTGAATGCAGTCTCGCGCTTCTCATCGTATGGCTCCTCATTGGTCTCCCCATGTCTCTCTTTCCCGTCTTCGCGAACTACGGGGCCGACAGTGGATAATCGTTCTTGAATGTCAGATCGCGCGCGCTCACGGAAGTCTGGAGATCCAAACCCTGATAGCCTCCTGTTCCGTGCAGCGTGCTATTGATGCTCATGTGCTTGATATTGATCTTGGTGATCTGATTCGGCGTAAGGCCCTGCGAAGCTCCCCCGTCCGCCTGGTCAACCAGCACGGCATTGGTGTTGGAGTTGTACAGGTCATAGCTGAACTGGAGGAAGGCTACGTTTTCCGCGAGCGGTATCGGCGAATGTCCACTGGTCTGCCGCATCAGGCGCGGGGGAACGATGGTGTTGTCCAGATAGTACGAAATCACGTTGATGCGTGTGGCCGATCCCGTGCCCCCTTTGATCTGGTTGATGCTGCCGGCCGCCGCTGTGGGCTGGTTCATTAGCAGTGGATCGCCGGCCGCAAAAGTCACGTCCCAAGTGGTGGCCGATGTTTGCGTCACGTTCGTCACTTCCCCAAGAATCGTGGAACTGGTCGCACCGAGACCGACGCCGATCGTGACCTGGAACTGAACCAGATCTCCGGGAGTGAGCCCCGCCACCGGGTCATTCACCGCCTGCGGCGCCAGCAGCGGTAGCGGCACAATACAAGTCACCGGCAAAGGAGCGGGCAACGTAAACTTAACCACGGTCGCGCTGGTCACGCTCACGTTGTAGCAGCTGAGTAAAAAATTGGTGTCGGCATTCACCACGGTCATCGAGTCGGTCGGACCGGCAGCCGCGTTAATGGTGGGCCCGAACCGTGATCCTGGCATCAGCCCGTAGAGGTAGGGCACGTTGACTGCTCCCACCAATTGCGTGGGATAAGCCACCGCGCCCCCGTTGATGTAGCACTTCGGAGTCTGGTCGCAACCGTAGACGGGAACAATTCCGGTTCCGGAAGGCAGGGCGATCTGAACGTTGTTACCCATCCCCGACCCCGCCATGCCGGCGTCCTTGGTGAGCATGGTGGCGGCGGCGCGAAAGTCCTGCTGCATCTCCGCGCGCTGCGAAACCAGCCAGGTGGCGCCCAGGCTCTTGCTGAACATCTGCGCGGCAGCACCCAGCACCACGGCTCCCAGAGCCATGGCGATCATCATTTCCAGCAAGGTGAAACCTTGGTTGCGAACAGTAGCTCGGCGCTGCATATTTCCCCCTATTACCGGAACTGCGATACAAAGGAAGTCAGAACGTACGTTTTCGCTTGCCCCAACCGCGGCGTGTTGTACTGGACCGTGATGTTGATCGCCCGCAGTGTTGGGACGACGTTGCCGCCCGCGTCTGTCACCTGTTGAATCTGAATCTGACGCTGATAATTCGACAGCGGAAGCCTGACGTCATCGGTAGTGTTGTAAAGTCCGTCCGCGCCGGGCTCCTGCAACGTCTGGTAGCCGGCCCCCGAATCGTCCACTGTCCCCATGATGCCGTCGGCGCCCGAGTTGTAGACGGGCTGATAACCATTCAGGAAAATGCCGCCATCCGCGGTATTCTGAATGTCGATCCACTGTTTTTGAGAAGTATTGCGGGCGGTCACAATACTTTCCAGGGCTTCATTCGCCAATTGCTTGGCGATCATGTTCTGCTGGGAGTCCTGCGTCGACGCCATCGCGATTCCGAATACGCCCAGCAGGCTGAGCAAGCCGATGGTGAGAATCACCATCGAAATGATCACTTCGATGAGCGAGAATCCGCGCTCCGATTTGCGCGCGGGGACCACTGCTTCCGTTCGTCCAATTACTGTCGTTGCCAAGCTACACCTCCTCCGGGGTTGTACAGACGCCACCCACGCATACGTCCGGTGGCTCCCCATACCGTGATCGC
>JAYTFO010000465.1:0-8284 GCA_043734305.1 Acidobacteriota bacterium
GCTGGCGGAAGCGCCGGAAGCGCCGCCCGCGAATCGGGGGAATCCGAATATTTCCGTGTGGGTGGATCCGAAGACGGCGTTGTATTACTGCGTCGGAGAGGACCTCTACGGCAAAGCGCCCGGCGGCCATGTCACCACCCAACGCGCAGCGCAGCTGGATCAATTCGAGCCAGCCGGCCGGGCGGCGTGCGAGTAGGGCCTTCTTAGTGACCCGGGCAAATTGGAGATATGTTCCACGTGGAACGTTTGTACTGGCTATCGTGTATGTACGTAAGTGTGTGGATATTGGCGGTAAAGGGAAGAATGCATTTGGGTTTGATTTCGCGAGTCTGAAGTGGCCCCACTTCGATCATCTCCCCATAATGTAATTCAGGCGGCGGGAACTCCTGGAGTGTTGCTATCTTCAGGGCGCCAGTTTTTCCTGGATTCCGCGATTGGAATCGCAACTCTCAGCAACGTTCCACTCTGGTTAGATTCAATATCCAGCGAGCCGCCCGCTTCTCGAACCCGTTCTCGCATTCCGGCTAATCCGACGCCTGTTCCAGCACCAGATTCGAACACCTGTTGCAATCGATCTTTTGGTATGCCCCGACCGTTGTCACTGACCTCAAGCCGAACTTGTTCGGTGTCAACTCCAAGACGGATGTCCACAATTGAAGCACCAGAGTGCCTGTGGACATTCGTGAGAGCTTCCTGCACAACACGGAACAGGGCGGTTTCGGCATCCCGATGGAGGCGACTTAGCTCGGGTGGCAGCTCAAGGTTCACCTTGATGCCGCTGCGTCGAGAGAAGCCGTCCACGTACCATTGAGCCGCCGAATGAAAACCTGCTTCATCTAACAATGGGGGATGAAGCAAATACGAAATTGTACGTGTTTCAGTCAGACAGATGTCTACAATGTCGGAGCATTCCGCAACGACTGCGGCTTCCTTGTTGTCCGTGGTTGAAAGGACGGCGAGACTCATTTTGAGAGCACTCAAATATTGCCCCAGACTGTCGTGTAACCCTCTGGCAATCCTGCGTCGTTCCGCATCCTGCAAGCTCAAAATTCTCCCGCTCAGACGCCTGGCGGCCTCTTCAGCTCGCTTGCGGGCGGTGATGTCGCTGTTGATCTGCAGCCACGCGACCGGTTTTCCGTTCTTGTCCCGCAAGGTAGTCCAGCGGCTCGCGACCGTAATCGAGGAACCATCTCTTTTGTGCTGACGTAGCTCGCCTTCCCAACGATCCATCTGCCGGATGTCCGATAGAGGAACGGGGAACTCGGTGCGAAAAAGTTCAGGGGCTGACTTGCCCAGAGCCTCTCCGCTTGTCCAGCCATACAGCCGCTCGGCTCCTTTATTCCAATAAGTAAGTCTGTTGTCCGCATCGCGCACAAGGACGGCATCATTTGCCAAGTCAAGCATGGTCCCTTTTTGCAACAACTCGATAGTCTTTTTTTCGAGGTCGGCAGTTCGTTCCTGAACCCGGTTTTCCAGTTCGTCGCGAGCCTCGACGAGCGACCGCCGTAATTCGCGTTGCTGGTTAATATTGGTGTTGGTTCCGATCCAGCGGATGATCTTGCCTTCGCTATCGCGGACTGGATTGATGCGGGTCAAGAACCAGCGCAACACCCCATCGGCGCCGCGAAGGGGAAACTCCATTTCAAAAGGCTGCCCGGTTTCCAGCGATGCTTTCCATTGTTTCAGAACGCTGGGCAACATGTCAGGGTCGTGCACCGATTGCCATCCCCAGCCTTCCATTTGCTCTGGAGTGGTTCCTGTGTATTCGTACCACCTTGGGTTGTACCAAAAAATATGCCCGTCACTGTCCGCGATCCAGCATAGCTCTGGCAGTGAGACAGCCAGTACCTTGAACTGCTCTTCGCTCTGTTTAAGCGCGTCCTCGGCCTGCTTGCGCTCGGTGATATCCATGGTGACGCCGTCGAAGCGGGTGGGATTTCCGGCCTTATCGTAGGAAGTACGTCCAATGGCGCAAATCCATTTGTAGCGGCCGTCGGGCGCGACTGTTCGGTACTCGGTTTCGTAAAGCCTGTTGCCTGCAATGGACTCCTCGATGGCGTGACGAGTGGGTTCGCGATCTTCCGGATGAATTTGCTCGTAGAACGTTTGTATGGTGACATCGGCCTCTGGTCGAAGCCAGAAATGATTTTTCACCCGCTTGTCCCAAATTAGCTTGTCGAAGGGAAGATCGCAGAACCAAAAGCCCACGTCAGATGCCTCGGCGACGAATTCTGAACGCTCTTTCTGCTGACGAAGCGCGTCCTCGGCCTGCTTGCGCTCGGTGACGTCGGCCGCGGTGCCGACTATCCGGCGCTCAGACCCGGATCCGCGATGTTCGCCCTGCCCCGAGAATTCAATCCAGCGCAGCTGGCCGTCCTTTCGAAAAATGCGCCCTTGGAAGAAAAAATGATTGCCCGTCTCTACGGCGTTGCTCAAACTCCGGCGAAATGGCTCAGCGTCATCCGGATGTAGCACCTGCTCTTCGAACTCGGCCGCGCCTAAAACGCCGTCTTCACGCGAGCGGCCATAAATTTCGAACATCCTTTCGTTTTCCCAACAGGCGCGGTCTGAATCGGGGTACCAGTGCCAGACTCCCAAGCCCGCGACCTCCGTCGCCAGCGTGAGTCTTTCTTCGCTCTCGCGCAGGGAATATTCCGCCTGCCGGACTCGCGTGGAATCGTAGTAGTAGCAGATCACAGCGTGCTGACCGTCCGGCAGCGTGATCTGATGAAGCTCCCACTCGTACGACTCGGTGCCTTCGACGTCATGCCGTTCGTTCTGGAAGTCGGAGGAGCGATAAGGCTCACCCGTCTCGAGCGTGCGTCGAAATATGGCGATGACCTCCGTGGCAAGCGGCTCCGGCCAGATAATCCGGATAGCCTCGGCAAAGTCGCGCCCAATCACCGGCCGCACGTTGCGGAATGCGCCGTTGTGCGCGGTGGCATTGAGCTGCGAGATTCGGAACTGGGAGTCCAGCATGAAGATGCCGAACGGGGCCTTTTCCACCAGATATGCGAAGTTTTTTTCACTCTGCAGGAGTTGCTCTTCGGCGCGTAGTCCCCCCTCGGCTTTCTTGCGTTCCGTGATGTCTACAAACGCTCCGACCGCGTGTATCGCCAAGTGGTCTGGCTCGGTCATCCGCTTTTTGGAATTCGGACGCGGGGCGATAGGGGAGGGGAAATGATTCCTGCTCTTGTCCATAAGTCGTCACTCCACAGCATGTCGAACGAATACGGTCGGTTTTCTCTGCTAATGGCCGATAATTATACTTAGGAAAGAATGACTAGCCTCTACAGTGTTTCTTGTAGGCGCCCCCGAACACGTCGCCCAACTGAACAGGCGCAAAGTTTGCCAATTTTATAATTTCCGAGTCGAAGAATCAACTACTTGAGTCGCATGAAAGGGGTTAAGGGGAGGGAACCCAGCCCGCAGTTTGAAGTCAATACCAGAGAGCGAGCGCCGTTTCACATGAATGAGAATGAGATGGCAGGGGCTACGAAAACAGTGAGTTCTGCGCCCGGGGAGTTCGACCGGTGCAGAACATCGTTCAGCGTCCGGGAACTGATCCAGGAGATCAAGAGCTACATCCCGGAAAACAACAAGCAACCCATGCCTTTCGCCTGGATCGCCAGCGGTTCATCTATCCTGAGAAAGATCAAGAAATACAAAGAGACTTTAGAGACACCGCGCTGGGATGCTGCGCGAAGCCTGGGGTTTGCGGTTTCCGGACTTCTGTAACGCTAAAGGGCGTTAATCTGTCCAGGACGTCAGTGGCTCAGAAGCGCGATTAAAATCACTATCGGAATTGGAACGCCCAGCAGCAAGAGCAATATTGATCTCATATTTGATCTCCTTTTAGTTCATAACTTGCTCAACCGAGAACGCCCGCCAGCTAGGGACGTTCAGTCTCTGACGTTCATAAAACCGCAACGCGATCGCGCTGCCGGCCGCCCACAGTCCCGGCATAGCTGGCACAAAACGCCCCGGTCAGCAGGGCGACGAACAACCATAGCGACAAATGCGCCAGGGCCTTCCGAGGGCCTTCCGCGCGCTGTCAGCCGACTGCTGCGCTGACAGAAATATATCGGAAACCCGTTTCTCTGCGTCACTGCCGGCTAGGCCCGATCTTGCCGACACTATTTGCGCCAAGTAAGCATCGTCTGCCACCGCCATGGATCCACTATGGAGCGCATGCGCAAAAATACGTTCGACTTCGCCGCGCTCGTAAACGTCGTTCCGGCCCCCAACGGCGGACCCTGACCGCAGCAACATGTCAACATAGTAGGCATCGGGATTCAGAAGACTTGCGCCCGGAGCACCGTTCGTTGTACTTGCCGCCAGCGGTGCACCCGCCATAGATGTGGCGGCCGATACCAGAAAGGCCGCGCTCAACACCAGCCCTACCGCCCACACTAGAAAGCCGTGTGCGGTATCGCGGAAATAGACTTCATCGGTGTGAATATGGGCCCACTTCGTGCGCAACCGGCCCGCTAGGTATCCGCCCATCGCCGAAGCCAGGATCTGAGTCACGATGAGCCAAGCAATAGCAGCTTTTCCGACAGTTGCCGCTGTCGCTTCCGGGTTAGACCAGGGCGAGACGGAGGAGAATCCTAGACCGCTGCCCAAAGAAAGCAGGATGAGTACGAGAGAAGCGGAGACGAAAGCACCGCCGACGACCGCTGCCCAGGAGACACCCGAAAGGTTTGATTCGTTCCGACCCCGAGCCTCTGTTAATGTCGCTCTGCTGTCAGCTGCGGGACGTGCTACCACAGACGGTTGCATATAGAACTCCTCCATTGTTAGACGATTCGACAAATACAATCCCAGTTGCGCTGCCATCGACAACATGCTCAGGCCGAATGGCGTTCCTTGAAATCCTCAATCTTGCCCTTGACTGTTTCCTTAGCGTTCTCCACGGATTGGCTTATCCTGCCGCGCTTTTCGTCCGCCTTCTCACTCGCTGCTTCCTGGTGAGAATTCTTAATTGTTTTGGCGGCGTCTTTGGCATCGCCAAAGGTCTCCCTGGCCGCGCCCTTCACCTGATCCACGAGACCCTTGTTGGCCAGGTTGTCATTGCCTACAGCTTCGCCGACGCTTTGTTTTACCTTGCCTACAGCCTGTTCGACTTTCCCGCTTACCTGATCCTTATTCATTCGTGCTCTCCTTGAAGGTCTGTGAATGCGATCATGCTCCCGCTTTTTAACAATACAATCTACGCGCTCGCGATCCTTCGGGCGAATACCGTATAACGCTTTCGTTTAGACCTGAGCTGCGCGTAACAGTTGGATCCAGGCATTGAAAGCACATCGCACGGTCGCCGGTTAGGCGAGCGATGAACGTGTGGTCCGCCCCACACAAAAAACGCAGGCCCCCTTTCGAGGACCTGCGTCGTGGCTCGCTTCAACTTCTTGGGGGAGGGTTGACCTTATGCCTGGTAGGCCTGTTCATACTGCCGGGCTTCATACCAGAGAGCTAACTCGACCCGGTTCCACAATCCGAGTTTGTCGTAGATTACGCGGAGGTAGTTCTTGATAACGTGTTCGGTAGTGCCGAGGGAATCTGCAATTTCCCGGTTCTTGCAGCCTTCGGCGACAAGTTGGATGATGGCGTGTTCTCGGGGACTGGGTCCGCGAGGATTGACTGTTTCTCCCAACATAACTGCCTCCTATAGAGCATTGTCGCTAGCTTCACGCGCTTGATACCGCCATGGATACCGAAACGCAAAAACAAACGGTTAAAGTGCGCTTTCACGGTGCGCTCGGCGATGTTCAGGTCCTGCGCAATTTCTGAGTTGTCGCACCCCTGAAGTAGAAGATCGACGATCTGCTGCTCCCGGCGCCCGACTCGGCTGATCGGTTCGTCCATGCACTGCTCCTCGCGAGTTGCACAAGGGACGCCGCCCGTGCGCTGGGCAGCACTCAGGGGTCCCGTGCGCACCTGGAATTCGGTTCTTTGCGTCTATCCTTGCATCCACGCGGCCAAATCTATGAAAATCCGTTAACTTCGTGTGAAAATTTGTAGATCGCGTGTTTTACAGCGAAAACACTGATGCAATCGGTATCAACCTGGGGTTGAACATAGCAACGGCCTGGAGTTTTACTCAGGCCCTAAGCGAAACACCTTAGGACAAAAGTGCCAGAGTTGCCGGACAAACGGCGAAATGATTACACGGGGATCTTCCACTTCTGACACGGGTTTACAGACCGGCATCCGATTGCCGCGCCGATTCGGCGGCCTCTTCATCTAAACTGAATTCAACCCGCTATGGATTTCAAACTCGCCTCCGACTACACGCCGCAAGGCGACCAGCCCCGTGCCATTGAAAGCCTCACGCGCGGGATTTTCGACCGCGAACAGCATCAGGTTCTGCTCGGAGTCACCGGGTCGGGCAAGACCTACACCATGGCCAAG
The DNA here is from genome assembly GCA_043734305.1 of Acidobacteriota bacterium. Taxonomy (GTDB): domain Bacteria; phylum Acidobacteriota; class Terriglobia; order Terriglobales; family Acidobacteriaceae; genus Acidiflorens. The sequence continues at coordinate 6,412 of JAYTFO010000465.1, forward strand.
GTGATCGAGGCGGCGAATCGTCCGGCGCTGGTGATGGCTCACAACAAAACTCTGGCAGCGCAGCTTTACCACGAGTTCAAAAGTTTCTTTCCGCACAACGCGGTGGAATACTTCGTCTCCTATTACGACTACTACCAGCCCGAGGCTTACGTGCCGGCGGCCGATCTCTACATTGAAAAAGAATCCACCATCAATGACGAGCTCGACAAACTGCGGCTTTCGGCCACACGGTCGCTGTTTGATCGGCGCGACTGTCTGATTGTGTCGTCGGTGAGTTGCATCTACGGATTGGGATCGCCCGAAGCCTATTACGGCATGATGCTGTTCCTGGAAAAAGGACAGAAGATCAAACGCGGTGACATCACCAAGAAGCTGGTCGAAATTTTGTACGAGCGTACCGAAGGAGAATTCCGGCGCGGCACATTTCGGGTGCGGGGCGACGTCATTGAGATTTTTCCCACCTATGACGACATGGCGTACCGCATTGAAATGTTCGGCGACGAAGTGGAATCGCTCTGCCAGATCGATCCGTTGTTTGGCACCGTCAAGCAGCGCTACATGCGGCTGCCGATTTATCCCAAGACGCATTATGTGATGAAAGAAGAGACGCGCGCGTCTGCCGTCACTTCGATCAAACAGGAACTGGCGTGGTGGGAAGTGGAACTGGAAAAACAGGGACGTGCCGTGGAAGCGCAGCGCATTCATCAGCGCGTGATGTATGACCTGGAAATGATCAAGGCGATGGGTTACTGCCACGGCATCGAGAATTACTCGCGTCATTTCACTGGTCGCTTACCCGGCGAGCCGCCCCCCACGCTGCTCGACTATTTTCCGCGCGACTTTTTGTTATTCATCGACGAATCACATCAGACCGTGCCGCAGCTGCACGGCATGTATCACGGTGACCGCTCGCGCAAGCAGACGCTGGTCGAGTACGGCTTCCGAATGCCGTCCGCGCTCGACAATCGTCCGCTGACGTTTGAAGAGTTTGAGCACCGTACTAACCAGCTGGTGTATGTCTCGGCAACGCCCGGTCCGTATGAACTTACTAAGTCGGCCGGCGTAGTCGTTGAACAGATAATCCGGCCTACCGGACTTATCGACCCGCCGGTCGAGATACGTCCGGTGAAAGGTCAGATCGACGACCTGCTGCATGAGATCCGGCGGCGCTCCGAAATCAACGAGCGCGTACTGGTGACTACGCTCACCAAGCGCATGTCCGAAGACCTGGCCGAGTATTACGGCGAAGTGGGCGTGAAGTGCCGCTACATGCACTCGGAAATCGAAACGCTCGAACGCGTGAAGATCCTGCGCGACCTGCGCAAGGGCGAGTTCGATGTCCTGATTGGCATCAACCTATTGCGTGAAGGACTCGACCTGCCCGAAGTTTCCCTGGTCGCAATTCTCGACGCCGACAAAGAAGGCTTTCTGCGCTCGGCCGGATCGCTCATCCAGACCATCGGCCGCTGTGCCCGCAATCTAAATGGGCGCGCGATCCTCTACGCCGACCGCATGACCGACTCGATGAAGAAAGCTCTCGACGAAACCAACCGCCGCCGGGCCATCCAGCACGCCTACAACGAAGAGCACGGCATCACGCCCGAGTCGATCGTTCGTCCGTTGGATATGACGCTGGTCGCTATCGTCGGCGCCGACTACACCGACCTGACCGGCCCCGAAGTTGACGGCGCCCCCGAGTTCAAATCGCAGGAAGAGTTGAATACCTATATCGGCAAGTTAGAGAGCGACATGCGCGAAGCGGCCAAGCGATTCGAATTCGAAAAAGCAGCCACACTGCGCGACAAGATTAAAGAGCTGCGGACAAAAGAATTTCTGTTTGCGTAAGCGCTATCCCATGGACGCCCACTCATCG
>JAYTFO010000466.1:0-6629 GCA_043734305.1 Acidobacteriota bacterium
TTTTCTACTCAGCGCGATCTTTTTTCTCGCAAATGCCCTGTTTGCGCAGGATGCCTCTACCGGAGCGCTGCGCGGTACGGTGCTGGACGCGCTGGGCGCGGCCATTACGGCGGCGGATATCGTTGCCATTCGGGTGGATACGGGCATCCGCTACCACAGTGCCACGGATTCCGAGGGGCGCTTCAAAATGGACCTGCTGCCGCCGGGGGAGTACTCGGCGCGCGCGGAGGCGGAGGGGATGTTGCCCCAGAACTCGCCCGTGGTTCGTGTGGAAGTAGGCGCGGGGACGACGTTGTCGTTCAAGCTGGCGGTGGCGGGGGCACGGGAGTCGTTGACTGTTTCGGACGCGCCTCCGTTGGTCGAGACCCAACCGAGCGCGGTTTCGGCATTGCTGGACGAGCGTGCAATAGGAGACTTGCCGCTGCCGGGGCGACGTTACACCGATCTGTCTATGCTCGCTCCGGGAGTGACGCAGGATCCACGCGGACTGACTTCTAGCTCCAACGGCGATCTGGCGTTTGGAGGCATACGCGGCTACCAATCCAGCTATCTGATTGACGGCGCTGACAACAACAACGGATTTTTCGCGCAGGCCCGCGGACGGTATCGCGCGCCCTATCAATTCTCGAACGAGGTCGTCAAGGAGTTCCGCGTTTCTTCCAATACTTATGGCGCGGAGCTTGGGCGCGCGGGTGGAGCGGTCGTCAACGTGGTGACGAAGTCGGGCTCGAACCACTGGCACGGCAGTGGTTTCTATTTGTTGCGGGACAGCGTGCTCGGAGCGGCTCCGCCGTTTGTGGGATTCAATCCCAGCGGCCAGCAGCACCAGTTCGGAGGAACATTGGGCGGGCCGATCAAGCGCAACAAGTTCTTTTTCTTCGCGGGATACGATCAGCACATTTTTGACAATCAGGGAGTGGTGGAGTTTGCCGACGGGAACACGGTGGTGATCCCGAAAACACCACAGGAGCCTCTGCATGATGGTGACTACGAGGTCTGCGATCCAGCGATTGGCGGGCAGGCTTGTGACAAGGAATTGGTGTTTGCGTCGGCGGATCAGCTTTCCACTTTGGGCGGGACATTCCCGGCGCGAATGCTCGGCAACAGCGGTTTCGTGAAGCTGGACTACTCGCTCAGCCCGCGGAACTTTCTCACAGGCCGTTTGAGTACCTCGCGGTATAGGGGGGCCAACAACGTATTCTTCGATCCCGCCAGCCCGATCACGAATTTCGCGGTGAGTTCGAACGGCGAGGAGGATGTGAAGACGGAGAGCGCATCGCTGGCGCTTCTGAGCGGACTGACTCCGAAGTTGACCAGTCATCTGCGCGTGCAGTTCTCGCGGGATTGGCAGCGTTCGTTTGCGAATGTGGGGGACGTGCGGACGCGCATCTACAATGTGATTGAGAGCTTTGGGCAGTCGTCGATTCTGCCCCGGGAAACGCTTGAGCATCGTCTGCACATCGCAGAAACGCTGAGCGTGACGGGCGGACGCCACGATTGGAAGTTCGGCGGCGACGCCATGTTCACGAAGGACTACAACTACTTTCCGTCGTTGTTCGGCGGAGAGTATCTGTACGACAACATCAGCGTCGACCCATTCACGTTTGTGCCCGAGCACGGCGGGCTTAAGATCAGCCCGCTCCGCGCGTGGGCGCACGGTGTCCCGCGCTACTATCTGCAAAATTTCGGCAATCCGGTGTCGCATCCTAACAGCAACGACTATTCGGCATTCGTGCAGGACACGATTCGTGTGACTGGGCGGCTGGCGCTGAGTCTGGGCGTGCGCTACGACATGCAGACCTTTAACAGCAAGGACCTTGTGAGCAATCCGCTGTGGCCGGGGTCGGGCAAGATGCCTTCCGACAAAAACAATTTTTCGCCCCGGGTTGGATTCGCCTACTCGATTGGAAATCAGAAGCCGCTGGTGGTGCGCGGCGGATTTGGGATCTTCTACACGCGCCTGCCGCAGCTTTACGAATCGGCGGTCATCAACCACAACGGGCTTACGGGTCAGTTTCTATTTCTCGACAATGCCGACACCACCGAGACTCAGATCTTCCCCACGTATCCAAACCCGATCGTTTCGTGCAGCCGGGGAGCGGTGGCGTGCGCGCCGCCGGACTCGCTCAAGCCCTATCTCAGCACGGACCTGTCTACTTTTGCGTCGAACTTTATTACACCCAAAGTGCAGCAGGGAAGCCTGAGCGTGGAGCGCGAGTTCGCGGACCGGTTCGCGGTGGGAGTTTCTTACTTGTATGTACACGGCGAGAATCTGATTCGGGCGCGCGATGTGAATCTGCCGCCGCCGACGCAATACAGTTATCCCGTCTACGACTCGACCGGCGACATCTTTACGAACTCCCTTTACAGCGTGGACTCATTTTCGACCTGGCAGACGCAGCAGAGTTTCACGTGTCCATTTCCACCTTGCATCAACAGCGTGGCGCGTCCCTTGCCAACATTGAGCGCGATCAATCAGTTTGAAAGCGTTGCGAACAGCATCTATCACGGGATGACGGTGTCGGTGCGGCGGCGCATGACGAAGGGATTCTATTTTCGCCTGGCTTATACCTGGGCGCACGCGATTGACGATGGGCAGGACGCGTTGGTGGCGGGCCGTCCGGTGACCGTGCAAAATTCCTACGCGACGAGTAAGGAGCGCGGGCCCAGCGTGACCGATCAGCGTAGCCGGTTGTCGGTTTCATGGATTGCCGAGCCGCGACCATTTGGGCGAGGCCAGGAAGTTCTGGGAAGAATATTCAACGACTGGAAAATAGCGGGCGTGCTGAGTTACGGCAGCGGCCGACCGACCGACGCCCGTGTCACTGGAGATCCGAACCGCGACGACAACACCAGCAATGATCGCTTGTTCGGTTTCGGGAGAAATGCGTTTCTGGGTCCCGATTACGCCACCACCGATCTTCGTCTTACCCGGGTCATTCACGTGACCGAACGCGTGCGCATTGAACTGAGCGCGGAGTCTTTCAATCTCTTCAACCGCGACAATAAGAGATACAGTCTGAGCGAAGATGGGTTTCTGAATGCGGCAGGACATTTCGTTCACATCCACCGGCAACCCAACGGCGGACTCAGCTATCCTGCTTATTATCAGCAGCCTACGAACTTTCTCAAGGCCACTAGCGGGTATGCGCCACGGTTGGTGCAACTGGGGTTGAAATTCCTGTTTTGAAATGTGGCTCGATGTTTTTACACATTCCACTTGACTTAGGTACACTAGGCTTGCCATAACAGAACGGTCCACTTAGGACGAGTAGGGGGGTGTAGTCCGTTTGGCTGAAGTCAGATTGCAGGAGGGCGAGTCCCTCGAGAATGCACTTCGCCGCTTTAAGCGAAAGGTACAGCAAGAGGACATTATCAAGGAAGTGAAACGTCACTCTTTTTACCTTAAGCCCGGCGAGAAGAAACGCGTGAAGGAAGCACTCGCACGCAAGCGCAGTCGTAAGAAAGCGCGCAAAGAGGCAGATTGAGTCATCCGGGCCGTCGCACTTAGGCGTGACGGCCCGGTTCCCCTGACTCAAATTTATTCCGCAGTCAGCATTCAGTAGTGCAGGCATTTTATCTGTAACCATGCGAAGCACTTCGTATGGCGGGCCGAATCCGGGGTTTCAAGAATGAGGGGGATAAAAATCCCCTGCCCACGTCGTGAACCGGATATTTCCCCATTCGGGTCTCCGTGAAGCGCAGGGAGGGGAATGGAGTGCCCTTCGCATGGAATACGAGGACAAGTTGTTGAAGTGCGTGGATTGTGGTGCGGACTTCGTTTTTACGGCCGGCGAACAGTTGTTTTTTTACGACAAGCAGTTCAAAAACGAACCCAAGCGCTGCAAAAACTGCAAAGGGAAACGGATCGCAGTGATCGGAGCTGTCCACGGACAGCCGCACGCGAAGACCGAGACCCGGACGAGTTGTTCCCAGTGTGGTAAGGAAACAACGGTTCCATTTCGTCCAACCCAGGGGCGGCCAGTGCTTTGCCGGGAGTGCTTTCAGCAGAAACGGCAAGTCGCAAGCGCCTGATCCATCCAGCAGAATCAAGCCATTCGGCGAGACGGTTCCTAGCCGGTCTTGCGGATGGAGGTGTGCGTTCGCTCGTCCGGCAATGCCGTGGATCGCTGAAAAAGTGTAAAGGATGTGGTGAGAACGTTGTGTAAAGAATGTCGTGGAACTTTACATCTGAAGCGATACCCTACATACGAAAAAAGCGACACCCTGGATACGGAACTGCGTTTTTTTCCGCAAACAGATTAGGAAATACTGGAACGGGGATCGTCAACGAGTCGGTGCGTGACGTGAGTATACTGACCGCTGGCCATCTCCGGAGCGTGCTCCGGGCATCTCAGCGTCATGGTTTGGAATCGGGGGGTAGTAGTGAAACTGCTAAGCTCCGTCTTTTTCCGCATTGTTTGCTGCGCGCTGTTGCCATCGCTGGTGGGCGCGCAGCAGAAACCATCCTCAACGCAAACTGAGTCGATCCCAACCTTTCGCGCGCAAACGCGAGTGGTGCTGGTGGATGTGATCGTGATCGACAACAAAGGCCAATTTGTGCCGGGGCTGAAGACGGAAGATTTTGCGGTGCAGGAAGACCGCAAGGCGCAGAAAATTTCTGGCTTCAACGTTCATCGCTACGAAGCGTCGCGAGCGTTGCCTGCGCTGCACTTGCCGCCAAATCAGTACACCAACTTCAGCCAGCAGGAGCCGGGCGGGGCGGTCACGATCCTGATGCTGGATACCTTGAACACGCCGACGATCCAACAGATCTATGCGCGCAAGGCGATGGTGGAGTTTCTCAAACGCCTGCCGCCGGGCCAAAACGTGGGCTTGTTCATCCTGAATGACCATCCCAGGTTGGTTCAGGGTTTTACCAGCTCGTCCGATGTACTGATCGCGGCGGGGAGGTCTCTGGGGCCGGACATGACGCCGCTGACGCCGAGAAATGCCGACCTGGCGCCGGTGCCGATGGCGAATTCCGCCGGGCTGGCGCAGTTGGATGCGCAGAATTCCGTGGTTAGCCTGATAGGCGGAGGCTCCGATCAGAACTCGTCGGTCGAATCGGTGAACGCAAACACCCGTTTTGAGCTGACCTTGGCTACGTTGAACGCGCTGGCGCGGGCGGTGTCCGGTTACACGGGTCGGAAGAACCTGCTCTGGCTGTCCGGGCATTTTCCTTTCCGGTTGGATGAAGAATTTATCACCAATAATCAGGCTGGTTTCGGGGGGCGCTACTCGAATGAAGTGCGGGAAACGGCGGCGCTTCTGGCAGCGTCGCAGGTGGCGGTTTATCCGGTGGATGTGAAAGGGCTGGGAGACGCCACGGAAACTTTCGACATGGAAGACCTGGCGCGCGAGACTGGCGGCAAGGCCTTCTACGGAACCAACGCCGTCGACGATGCCCTATTGCATGGTATTCGGCAGGGGTCGGACTACTACACGCTTGCCTACTCTCCTGACAACAAGAACTGGAATGGGCGGTATCGCAAGATCGAAGTGAAGGTCGCCCAGAAGGGGATGAAACTCAATTTCCGGCGCGGTTATTACGCCACGGAAGAGAAACCATTTACCGGAGACGAAGCGGGACGGGCGCTGGCCACGGCGATGCAGCCGCTGGTGCCGGTCTCGACGATGCTGCTGGTGAAAGCACAAGTGCTACTACCCGATAGCGAGCACAAGACGGTGCGAATCGATTATGCGGTCGATTCCAATGACATCAGCTTCGCCGAGGCAACCGACCAGAAAAAACACGCGGCCGTCGACTTCATGTCGGTGGCCTGGGACGGAGATTTCAAAAGCGCCGGCTACGCCACAGACACCGTGGAGGCAGACTTTCTTCCTGCAGTCTACAAGCAGATCATGCAGACCGGTTTCCCAGCCCACCAGGAATTGAATCTGAAGCCGGGGACGTACAAGTTGCGACTGGGAGTGATCGACCGCGGGAGTCAAAAAATCGGAACCGTGGACGTGCCGATCACGGTCAGCGCAACTGAATCGGCGACGAAGTAGTGACGGGTACCTGGCCCCGGAAAGAAGCGCGCGGCAAAAAATATGCGGAAGTGCAATAACTTGATTGACCTGCGACCCGGTTGCGGACTAGGATTATCGGAAATCATGCACATTGCAGGAGCGAATTTGACAATGTCTCAGACGGCGCTTCGGTCTGCGTTGAGTATCGTGCTGGCGATGCTGGTGCCTGCGCAATTGCTGGCAGCAGACTCTGCATCGGCAATGCTGTATTCGAATGGCACTGCGTGGGTGAATGGCGGTACGGTGCCCAAGTCGGCGGCGCTGTTTACCGGCGACCTGGTGCAGACCCGTCCGGATTCGACGGCCAACCTGAGCGCGAGTGGTTCGAGCGTGATGGTGCTGGCGGATTCTCTCGTGAAGTTTCAGGGATCGGCGGTCGAACTGGAGCACGGCGCGGTGCGCGTCAGCACGGCGCAGGGCATGGCCACGCAAGCCGGCGAAGTCACGGTGAAGCCGGCGGCAAATGCATGGACTGAGTTTCAGGTCACGGATGTCGATGGACAAGTGCAGATCGTGGCCAGCAAGGGCGATTTGACCGTACAGGATGCGCAGGGCACGACGACCATTCAACAAGGCCAGCAGACCACGCGCGA
>JAYTFO010000467.1:0-4737 GCA_043734305.1 Acidobacteriota bacterium
GGCGTGGCCCGGGAATGCCGGGCGATGGCTTCTTCATGGGACCGAACACGGCTGGGGCTGGGGCCAACGTTGGACCGACGACTGGCGCCAGGACTGACACTGGAGCCGGCACTGAGGGCGAAGTTTGTCCAAGAATCACAATATCCACTCGCCGATTCATGCTCCGCCCCTCCTTCGTGTTATTCAGCGCGACCGGATGATATTCAGAGTAGCCGGCGGCGCCCAGCCTAAGCGGATTGAATCCATCTCTTACAACCAGCAGGCGAATGATTTCGGTCGCCCGTGACGTGGACAGCTCCCAGTTGGAAGCGAACTGGGCGGTGTGGATGGGGACATTGTCAGTGTGGCCTTCGATCCGCAGGCGGCAATCACGTTTTCGCAACAGGGCGGCGATGCGATCGAAGGCGGCCTGCGACTCCTGCTTCATTTGTCCGGACCCGCTCTCAAAGAAACCCACTTCCCGCAAGCTGATGACGAGTCCGTCGGGTTCACGCCGCATGGAGATCTCTTGCCGCGAGATTTCTGTCGCCAGTGTACTTTCCAGTTCATGCTGTAACTCAGTAAGATCGCCGTTTTCTGCGCCGCCGCCCAACGCTCCACCCGAATGCGAAGCGATCTGCGCGAGACTAGCGCTGCGTTGCGCGCTCTCCACGCTTTGCACGGTGTTGAAGGGCATGGGATCCTCGAGATCCACCGGCACCCTGGTCGAGGAGGTTTCAAACACTCCCATTTCCTGAAACGCGACCTGGATGGCCATCGCTAGTTTCCCAACCTTTTTTTTGTCCACTTGCGAGGAGGCGTACAGCACGACAAAAAATGCGAACAGCAGTGTGATGAAATCGGCGTAGGAAACCAGCCAGCGTTCATGGTTGCTGCTCTTGCGAGGTTTTTTCCGGCGACTCATGTCGGATGCACTTCGGGCACAGCCGCGTTTTCGTTGGCTTCCAGGAATCCCAACAGCTTCTCTTCCAGCATGCGCGGGTTCATCCCTTCCAGAATCGAAACCACGCCCTCCAGCGTCATCTCGCGGATGATCTGCTCGTCCCGAATGCGAATCTTTAACTTGCCGGCGGTCGGCAGAAAAAAAAGATTGGCCGCGCCCACGCCGTAAATGGTGGCGACAAACGCCACCGCGATCCCTTTGCCGACTTCGTCGATTTTGTCGAGATGCTGCATCACTTGAATCAATCCCAGCACCGCCCCGATAATGCCGATGGTCGGAGAGAATCCTCCCGCGGCCTCGAAAACCTGCGGGATCTTATCTTCCTGCTCTTCGATGTTGTCGAGCGCCAGTTCCATGATCTTGCGGAGTTCCTGCGGTTCGCTTCCGTCGACTGCCAGCATCATGGAGCGGCGCAGAAACGGCTCCTCAATATTGGCGATCTCGGAGTCCAGCGAGATGATGCCTTCACGCCGCGCGCGGTTGGCATACTTCACCAGCGTTTCAATCGTCAATCGTGCGCTGTCTCCCGGCTCCTGAAACATATTGGCCAGGCGCCGAAAGGCACTCCACGCTACGGACAGCGGAAAATTGATCAAGACCGCGCCCAGGGTTCCCCCAAACACGATCATGGCGGCTGTGGGCTGAACCAACTGGCCCACATTGCCGCCCTCGAGGATCAATCCCAACAAGATGCCGCCCAGGGCCAGCACCAGACCGGCGAGGGTTGCCTTATCCACGTGGTCTCCTATTTCTCGCCGGTCGTACGCTTCTCACTCTCCATCACTGGAGCCAAGGCAGCGCGGTTATCCCACCACAGCATGATTCCTTGCAGTACCGATCGCCGGAACTGAATCACTCGTTCCAGAACTTCCTGCACGTTTTCCAGCACGATGATCTTTTCTCCGGTCACTAATGTGATCACCGTGTCGGGAGACTGCTCGACGAATTTGATCAGGTCCGAATTTACGGTTAAGGGATGGTTATTGAGGCGGGTGAGCTGGATCATGGTTGGCTCCTGGACGGAGACGGCCGCCCCTTTCTTAAAGCTCCAGTAAGAGAGATCGGCAGAAACAGTTAGGGCAGCGAGATAGGTGCAGGAGTTAAGCAGGTTACTTAGGAGCTATGTCCGGTGGTGCTTGTGGAAATAAAGCCCGGACGTGGCAGGCCGATAAACACTCTGAAGCGCAATTGGGTTCCGCACAAAGAACCGCTACGGGCTCCGGAGAAGGTTTCGGGGACGGATCCCAAAATCGAAACCAATATCAAAGGAGCTACACCATGGCACTCAGTGTACTAAACAACGTCGCATCGCTGGCTGCGCAGAACCAGTTGACGATCACCAATGGCAACCTGCAAAAAGCCCTCTTTCAGTTGTCCTCCGGTTCGCGTATCAATACCGGCGCGGACGACGCCGCCGGCCTGGCTATTGCCGACGGATTACACGCAAACATCACAGCCCTCACACAATCCGCCCGAAACGCTAACGATGGCGTCGGCGAATTGCAGGTCGCGGACGGCTCGCTGGCAGCGGTGACCACACTGCTCAACCGCTCCGTTACCATCGCCACCGAAGCGGCGACCGGCACCGTATCCGATGCGCAACGCGTTGCCCTGAACGACGAATTTACCGCCATCAAAGCGGAAATCGACCGCGTCGGTTCCAAAACGAATTATAACGGTGGACAGGTGTTCACCGCTAACACTCTGAATGTCTTCTTGAGTGATTCTGGTTCCACCAGCAACAGTCTGATCGGTGTAACCACGGGCGTGTTGTCCTCGACGGGCTTGGGCTTAGGTGGTGCGGTTGCTGCCACTGGCACACTGTCCCAGGCGGCGGGAACGGGGGCGGTTGCTTCCGGCGATGTGTTTACGGGAGGGGCATTCGTGGCCTCGGCTGCTGCCACAACCACGCTTACAGCAGGCGGAACGCCCGCTGACGCCGACCAGGTAGCGATCGGCGGCAAGACTTACACCTTCAAGACTGCTCTTACGGGAGCCGTCAATGAGGTTCTGGTCGGGGGTACGGTTGCGCAGTCTCTGCTGAACCTGAAAGCTGCGGTCAACGCCTCGGCTGGCGGCGCGGGTGTTGCCTACGGAGTCGGAACCGTCGCCAACGCTAACGTCAACGCGGGTACGGCGACGGCAACGACACTCGTGTTCAACTCCAACTTGAATGGAACGGGCGGAAACGCGATCACTTCGACAACCACGCAGGCAGGCAACGAAGCCTTCACTGCCGGAACGCTGGCGGGCGGCACTGCGGGCAGCACTGTAACTGTTGGCGGCCAAACCTACACGTTCGTGGCTGCACTTAGTAACACTGCGACAGCCAATGAAGTAATCTCCAGCAGCGAAGCGACCGGCCTGACCAACCTGAAGGCTGCGGTCAACGGCGCGGGCGGAACAAACTACAGCAGCAATACCGCGCGCAATACTACCGTGACTGGTGGAACGGTGACGGGAACCACGCTCGCCTTCTCCGCCAACGTTGCGGGCGCGGGTGGGAACTTCATTGCTGGGACGGCAACCGTCGGCACCTTTGCCACTCTGGATTTCACGGGCGGCCTGGATGCCGGAGCTCCTCCGATCGCCGCGGGCGGCGATACGGTGACGGTGGGTGCGCAAACCTACACCTTCGTGACCGCCCTGAGCAGCACTCCCACCGCCAATGAAGTATTGGTGGGGGCTACGGAAGCGACCAGCCTTACCAACCTGGCGAATGCAGTCAACGGTGGGAGCGGCGCGGGTGCAAGCTACGGAGCTCCCACGGTCAAGAACGCCTCTGCCTCGGCCCTCGCCTCGGCAACTTCGGTGGTCTTCACCGCGCTAGTTCGCGGCACCACCGGCAACAGTATCGCAACGGCGGAAACGGGGGCGGCCAATACGTTCGCTTCCCCGGACTTGGGTGGCGGCACGGCTGGATCGGTCAACGACCTGTCCAACATTGCCGACGCCACCGCTGCCTTGGCGACCATCAACACCGCCATTCAGTCGGTTGCCGCACTTCGCGGCACGATTGGCGCAACCGTCAACCGCTTGCAGAGTGCCGCCGGCGTCATCACCAACCAGGTGCAGAACCTGACCGGTGCTGAAGACGGTGTCCGTGCCGCCGATATTCCTTCGACGGTAGCCACTTTGGCGAAGTACTCCATCCTGGAACAGACTGGAATCTCCTCTCTGGCCCAGGCTAACCAACAGCAGCAGCTAGTACTGAAACTGCTCCAGTAGTCGTTTCCTCGCAAGGGGGCGGTTCGATCCCGCCTCCTTTCGATTTTTTCAGAAGAAGGTGAGTTATGAGCGTTGACCCGGTGCATAACAGTTCGACTGGGATTGAGCGTCCGACTCCCGAGAAGAAGCCGCACCCCGCTCCGACCCCGCATAGCGCCGTTACGGGGAATCATGCAACGGGGAACAGTTCGAAGGTCGATATTTCCAGACCTGGGAATGGTCCCGTTCCACTCGCAATTCCGGAACATGAAGTCAAAGTGATTTTGGATACGCCAGACAACAACACCCTGGTTTACCAGGTCTTGAACAAGCAATCGGGCGACGTGGTCCTGCAAGTGCCGAGCGCCAGTCAACTCCGCGGCATCCACGAGTCCCAGGAATTGCTGCAACGCATTGCTGCGCGGGGAAACGCTTCCGTTTCCGAAGAACCTTCGGCCGCCGCCGCGAAAACAGAAGGGAACACCAATGGCAATAAGCTTTAATGCCTCGGCTCTGCTGAACGGAAATGGCATTGACGTGAAGTCGGTTGTCAATGCGATCCTGAACCAGCAGACCGGCCCACTCAC
>JAYTFO010000468.1:0-3105 GCA_043734305.1 Acidobacteriota bacterium
ACGCTGATCTACGAAATGATCCGGCGCGATGTGCACCGTGGGATTGCCGCGCTGTGTTTGGGCGGAGGCAACGCGGTGGCGATGGCGGTGGAACGCTAGGCTCCGGCGTACAACGCCACCTCTCAGAGAAATCTGTCATCCCACAGGCAAACTGCAGATCTCTCCCCCCTCTGCAACCTCGGGGTCGGGGTGGCATATATATAGGACTGCTCCATGCTCGAAGGTCTAGATTGTGGCGGGGTTTGCGCGTCGTTAATTCGCGGGTGCCGCCGCCTCCGGCCCGCTCGCAACCGGCATCGTGATCGTGAACACCGCTCCACCTCCGGGCGCGGTCGTCGCTTCGATATTTCCGCCGTGCTCGCGAATGATGGTCTTACAGAGACTCAGTCCCAAGCCAGTCCCGCGTCCCGGTCGCTTGGTCGTAAAGAAAGGATCGAAGATGTGCGGCAGAACTTCGGGCGCGATGCCGGGGCCGTCATCGTGGAACATCACCCACACGGAATCGGGATTACGTCCCAGCCGAATTCGGATTGTGCCTTTGTTCCGGTTCTCGCGAATCGCCTGGTCGGCGTTCAGGATCAAATTCAGAAACACCTGCATGAGCTGATTCGGATCGGCCATGATCGGCGGCAAGGTCGGCTCTTGCAGAAAATCCACCGTGATGTTGCTCTTGCGCAACGTGTACGCCTGTAGGTGGAGTGTGCGCTGCACGAGTTCGCCTAGATTCACTGAACTGCGTCCGGGCGCGGGGGGCCGCGCGAAATATTGCAGGTTTTGCACGATCTCAGCGGCGCGCCGCGCCTGCTGATGCAGCGATACCAATTGTTTGCGGGTGCCATCGCTGGCCTCGTTGTCTTGCAGCAACTCGGCCATCCCCAGAATGCTGGTCAACGGATTGTTCAGTTCGTGAGCGAAGCCTCCGATCATCTGTCCCATCGCGGCCAGGCGTTCGCTTTGAATGATCTGCTGCTCCATTTTTTTTTCCGTAGTTACATCGCGCACGGAAATGATGACGCCCGCAGGTTTGCCTTCCGTGTCGAGCATGGAACTCGCCGTCCCCAGCATGGTGCGCCAGCTGCCGTCCTGGTGTCGCGCCCCGTATTCCGACTTCGCCAGCGCAGCCTGTTCGTTCGCGACCGAGCGATAGAGCGTGACCAGTTCTGGCGAATTGTCTTTTCCGTCCTCAATTTTCTTTCCCATCAATATTTCCGGCCCGTAGCCGAGCAGATCGCGGATGCGCGAGCTTACAAACGTGTAGGTCGCTTCTGTGTCCAGCACCAGGATCAGGTCGGGAAAACTCTCCAGCAAGTGGCGGCGGAATTCTTCCTGACGGCGCAGTTGCCTTTCCATCGTGCGTTTTTCGGTGACGTCCACCAGCGTTCCCTGATAGCGCACAATTTTTCCCGCGTCTATCGCGCCGGTGGAGGTGTCCACGCAAACCGCGACGCTCCCGTTTTTTCTCCGTAACTTGATTTCGCGCGTACGGGTGCTGCCACTCTGGCTTCCCGACCTCCCCAGCACGGGTTCCTGTTCCGGATCGACATTCAAGCCTGCCGCCGGCAGGCCGAGCATCTCATCCCGGCTGCCGTATCCCAACATCTGGACGAGTGCCGGATTCACGTCGAGCAGTTTGCCTTGCGGCGTACTGAAGTAGACGCCCTCCTGCAGAGTTTCGAAGAGCTGCGTGAAGCGGCGCTCCTTTTCCCGCTGCTCGGTGATATCGCGGGCGAGCACACTGGCGCCCACAACTTCACCGCTCTTGACGATGGCGTTCAGCACGCAGTCGTAGTACTTCGCAGTCGATCCGTTCTTGAGACGAATTTCAACGACTCCCGCCCAGTGCCGCTTTTCCAGAAAACGCGACAGCACGGCATCGCTTTCGGTGCGCACGTCGTTGCTCAGAAACTCCGTCAGCTTGTGACCGACAATTTCGGAGTAGGGGACGCCCAGGACCTCCGTCACGCTTTGGTTTACGGTGCGCATTGTGCCATCGAGAGAAATTGCCAGCGCGATATCTTCCAGGGAGTCAATCAGCTCTTTGAAGTTGCGCTGCGAGCGCGCGATCATCTGGGTGAGCTGATCCAGTTGCTCATCCGAGGGCATCACGCCGGCGCGGTCTTGAAGATTTTTCAGGAGATGCTTGAGTTCGCCGACTTCGCGCCGCCGGCCGAAAGCATAGACCGCGAACAGGGAAGACAGGACAAACAAGCCGGCCGGAATGGCCCACAGCTGGTACGGAAGAGTCTTGATCTGCTCATAGGAAAGCGCGGCGACGCCGGCGGCGAGCAGGACGATCAGCCCGAGCGCCCATCGCCAAAGCTGGCTCTCTTCCCGCTCCAGATGGCTGGGCGGAAGATTCGGCGGATGTGGGTTACTTTCTTGCTCGGGCATTCAAACTACCTCAAGCGCTCAGGACTCTTCGGGGGACCACGTAGCCTCCCGCCAACTTCAACATAGCGTAGCATCGAACACCATTATCGACGAACGCAACGTTCCATCACGGTAACGGGTGACGCAGGTCACATTGGATTGGTCGCCGCCTGCTATCATGAACACTGGGTCTCCCGCCCAGCCTCACTCCTTCCGTGTGCCCACCGGTGTCCCTATGCTTTATAAGACCATCAGTGCTGCCGTTTATGGCATTGACGCCAGCATTATCGACGTGGAAGTGGACGTTTCCAACGTAAAGAGTAAGGAAGACTACTTTCATACCGTCGGCTTGCCCGACGCCGCCGTGCGGGAGAGCCGTGACCGCGTCCGTGCCGCCCTGAAAAACTGTGGCTACGATATTCCCGCCACCAACATCACCATCAACCTCGCGCCCGCCGACATTCGGAAGGAAGGTTCCGGGTTCGACCTTCCCATGGCGCTCGGCATCCTCGGCGCCTACGGCGGATTAAATAGGAAGGAGATTACCGACGCGCTCTTTGTCGGCGAACTCTCCCTCGACGGCGGCCTGCGTGGAGTCCGCGGCGCGTTGCCCATCGCCATCGAGGCGCGCGACAGAAAAATAAAACGCTTCATTGTGCCCGAAGTCAACGCCCGCGAAGCCGCCATGGTCAAGGGCCTCGAAGTTTATCCCGTGAAGTCTCTGCTGGACGTGAT
>JAYTFO010000469.1:0-2652 GCA_043734305.1 Acidobacteriota bacterium
ACTCAGGCCGAGGCGGCCTCCCATCGTTTTCAGGTTGAGCCACTCGATATGTGACCAATCGTCGTCGCGCTTTTTCTGCCCAACTCTGCGAATCACATACGCGTAAGGCGCGGGACCGTACTTCGCGACGCGCGCGCTCAGTTCCGAGTTGTCTCCAAGAGCCGACACGAGCACCACTGGGGTTCCACCGAAGAGAGCCAGGTTCGCGCCTAATGTGCGATCAGGGTGGAGTACAAGCTCCGTACCAAATCCATGCTGACCGGGTCCGTTGCGCCCACGACGGTCTTGGGCGGATTGTCGTAATCGTAAATCGCGGTGCCTTCGCGCAGAAACTCGGGATTCACGCACACGCCGAAATCCACGCCAGCCTTCTTGCCGGAGGACTGCTCCAGCGTCGGGATCACCAGGGATCGAACGGTGCCAGGCAGCATGGTGCTGCGCGCCACTACGACGTGGAACTCGGGCTTACCGGCGAGAGCCTTGCCGATCTGTTCGCAGACTCCCTTGACGTAATCCAGATTCAAGCTGCCGTTATCGCGGCTCGGCGTGCCCACGCAAACGAATGAGACCGAAGAGTTGCGCACGGCATCGACCGGATCGGCGGTCGCCCTGATGCGGCCCTTCCGGACAAAATCGGAGAGCAATTCACGCAAGCCAGGCTCGATGATGGGGCTAGCCCCCTGGTTGATCATCTCGATCTTGGTTTGGTCCGGATCGACCCCAATAATTCCGTAGCCGTTGCGGGCCATGCACGCCGCGGATACCGATCCAACGTAGCCTAGTCCGAAAATACCGATCTGCATACCGATGTTCCTCCCCCTTCCTAGCGAGCCACTGTTCAAGGTGCATGTTCACAGCCGTCGTTCCCGGTAAGACAGCGTAGAGGAATTCATTGATTTTGCGCCTTTTAGCGACAATCGTTAAGCCTGAACCAAGCTCTCGTCGGCTGCTTGGTTAACCGTTTGATTCTGACCGCAAGCCTTTCGGATAATCCGGTTGCGGCGCATCGGCGCATCTTTTGCGACGGTGCGTTTTTTCTTTGCAGGGCTGCTAAGTTGATGAAACCGTTAGCGAGGTCGCCCAATTTGCGGCGCATCTTGGATTTCGATGCGCTGTATTCGTTAAAGATGCGCCACAAGCGGTTAAGTCGAGGCTTGGCCGCGCAGTCAGACGTAAGGCGCGCAGTTTTCCCGCGCTATTTGATTTTAGGCGTGGGGATGGCAATTGAGAGCGGCACCGCACAGGGCCATGACGGCAAGTTGATGAGGGGAGAAGCGTTACGGCCGGAAAATAAAGTTGCGGCGACTGTGACTGGCCTATAGCCCTTGAAACGCGTGACAGCTTCCTGCAGATCCTTTACCCTGGAAGCTGAGGGAAGTGAGGAGTCCCACCATGGCAGCTCTGGACTGGTCCCAATGTCCCGCCGTTGAAAGCGTACCCGGCAAGGTGAGCGGCGCATGGGTTTTCAAAGATACGCGAATGCCGGTTTCCCTTATATTCGAGAATCTCGAACTAGGGGCCACTGTTGACGAAATCATGGAATGGCATCATCTGACGCGGGAACAGATCGTGATAGTTCTGGAATTCGCCGCCCGCAGCCTGGATGCGCCGGTGTCTCATCCCTCCCCCATGCTCGCGTAAGCATGATTTTCGCTTAACGAATGCGCGTGATGCTGGACCATAGCGCGCCTGCGCCCTTGCGCCAACATCTGACAGGCCATGTCGTGACGGAGGCATTCGAGCGAGGCTGGGAGAGGCTGGGAAATGGCAGTCTTCTCACGGCAGCCGAAACGGCCGGTTTTGAAGTCCTCGTGACATCGGATAAGAACATCCGCTATCAGCAAAATCTCAAGCGCCGGAAAATCGCTATCGTCGTGCTTGGCAGAGGGCAATGGCCGGCGCTCCGGCCACATGTGCAGCTTGTGCTCAATGCGGTGAACGGGGCCACTCCTGGCAGCTACATCGAAGTGAAAATTCCGCGCCAGGCTTAGCGGAAAATTGGCGGGATCGTGACTGATCAAGTCAGCTGTCTTGCGGTGAAGCACTGAAAGCGTTAAAGGGCTCACCTTACCAGCGGACCCGCCTTCTGGCGTTTCACCGACAAGGGATATCGAGAGCACAAACACTTCCAGCACCTGACATCAGACATTGGGCACCCAGCGTTGATGCGCCATCTGTACGAATTGATAGGGATGGCTAGGCCGTTCGCATTTGGGGAATGGGACAAATACTATGATCTGGTCAACCGCACATTCCCGAAGATGAATGTTAATCTCTTGCTGCCGTTTGAGGACGCAACCGCGTGATCCACTGGCGGCCCGCACTCCCGAGGCCGCCACCAAGACCCACACACCAAACCGCAACTAACCGGTTCCCCGCCGTATTTTGTTGAAGACAAAATAGGGTAATAATATAGTTGACAAAATGAACTAAAGCGGCTATTCTTAATCATGGCCACCGAACCAAAGACTCTTCAGGAAGCGATCCTGTACTTTGCTGATCCTATCAACTGCCTGGGGTATCTGGTGGCGCGACGTTGGCCGAACGGCGTTACCTGTCCGACTTGTGGCAGCAAAGACGTTCGGTTTCTAGAGAACTACAACCGCTGGTATTGCCGCGCAAAGCATAGCGCTCCTCAGTTCACACTCAAGA
>JAYTFO010000470.1:0-4123 GCA_043734305.1 Acidobacteriota bacterium
ATTGGTCGGGGAGAGAGGATTTGAACCTCCGACCCCCTGGTCCCGAACCAGGTGCTCTACCAGGCTGAGCCACTCCCCGACAAAGGGCAGGATAACAGCCAGCGCCAGGATGGCGTGGCAACTTCCAGCGATCATCAGTATAGCATCCTGCACGTCGCGTTTCTTCTTTACATGCTCCACCAAAGCTCCACTAACGACGCTCGGTTCCGAATGCGCGAGAGTGCGCGTGAGACTCCGGCGGACATTACGGGATAACGCCAAAGGCTGATACAATTTTTGTCCAACTGGCAATTTGCCTTTATTAAAACGTTTATATGCTGGCTTTCACCGCGAACAGGCTGATGACTCCGACGGAGACCGTCGAGCATCCCCTGTTGCTGGTTGAAGACGGTCGCATCGTCGAAGTCGCCGCCCGTGCGGAGCGAGCCGTCCCAGCTGGGGTCACGATTCTCGACTTGGGTGACTGCGTAATCGCTCCGGGATACATCGATCTGCATATCCATGGCAGCGCGGGCTTCGATGTGATGGACGACAAGGCCGCTGCCCTGCCTGCGATCGAGGGGCTGCTGGCTCGGCATGGCGTTACGGCGTATTACCCCACTACCGTGACGGCGCCGTTGGATACCACGCTGCGCGCGCTGGAGCGCTTGGCCGGCGCAATCGAAGCTCGAAATCGTGGTGAAAATATTTCGTCTCCCAGGGCTTGTCCGCTGGGCATTCATCTGGAAGGGCCGTTCATCAGCCATGCGCGCAAAGGCGTTCATCCGGCTACGCACTTGATGCCGCCGAAGCTGGAAACTTTTGAACGGTTTTGGCAGGCTGCGCGGGGTCACATCCGGATAATGACGATTGCTCCGGAATTGGAAGGCGCGCCGGAGCTGATCGTCGAGGCGACGCGGCGCGGGGTGTGCGTGAGTCTCGGCCATTCCGACGCCGATTTTGACGCGGCGGAGCGGGGCGTTGCTGCCGGTGCGCGCCACGCGACTCATATTTTTAATGCCATGCGGCCGCTGGATCATCGTGAGCCCGGCATTCTCGGCGGCATTCTGACGGACTGCCGCGTTAGCGCCGACATGATTGTCGACGGGGTGCATCTTGGTCCGGCCATTGTGAAGCTGGTCGCCAAAGCGAAAGGGCCCGAACAAACCGTGCTCATCACAGACGCGACTTCCGCCACCGGCATGCCAGACGGCCGTTATCATCTGGGAGCGTTTGAAGTCGACGTGAAGGATGGCAAGTGCATGGCCAATGGCAAGCTCGCCGGCAGTGTCCTGACCATGGACAAGGCGGTTCGCAATCTGGCACGGTTCGCGGGGTGGAGCTTGAGTCAAGCGGTCGCCGCTGCAAGCCGGAACCCGGCGCAGGTGGCGCGGCTTGCCAGCAAGGGCAGCTTGAAGGCCGGCGCCGATGCGGATTTTGTCGTCCTGAATACGGCGGGCGACGTGTTGCGAACTTTTGTGGGCGGCGTGGAGTGTCCGGGGAAATAGTTCGGCACAATATGAAGGAGAGCAATGGTTGAGAAGCGCCAGTTTCCGCATCACCTGATTCGCGAGATTTTCGAGCAGCCGGAAGGCTTGCGGCGGACCATCGAGCCGCGCGTTTCGCTCGATCAAGGCGTGGTGAACCTTGAAGAAGTAAAGATCCCACGCGAAGAATTGGCCGCCGTGCGCCGCATCAACATCGTGGCTTCGGGGACCAGTCGCCACGCGGGCATGACCGGACAATTCATGATCCAGGAACTGGCGCGCGTTCCCGTGGACGTCGACTACGCGAGCGAGTTCGAGTACCGCGACCCGATGATCGGGCGCAGCGAGCTCAGCATCTTTATTACGCAGTCGGGCGAGACCGCCGACACCACCGGCGCTCTGCGCGAGGCCAAGCAGAGAGGCTCGCGCACGATCGCAATTTCAAACGTGGTGGGGTCGACGATTGCCCGCGAAGCCGACGGCGTCATCTACACGCACGCGGGACCGGAAATCAGCATCGCTTCCACCAAGGCTTTCACGGCGCAGATCGCCTGCCTCTTTATGTTTGCGTTGTACCTGGCGCAAGTGAAAGAAAAGATTTCGCAGGCGACCGCTAAGCGCTACATCGGAGAACTGCTGGCGTTGCCGGGAAAAATCGAGACGATGCTGGCGTCGGCCGACCAATGCGAACAACTGGCGGAACGCTATCACCGGGTTGAGGACTTCATGTTCCTCGGCCGCGCCATTCACTACCCGATCGCCATGGACGGCGCGCTCAAGTTGAAAGAAATTTCCTACATCCACGCCGAAGGCTATCCGACCGGCGAAGCCAAGCATGGACCGAATGCGCTGATCGACTACCGTTTGCCGCTAGTGATGATTGCGACCTGCGATCCCGATAATCCCGGATCGGCGCTGCGCTACGAAAAGAATGTCAGCAACATGGAAGGCTTCAAGAAGCAGGGCGGAACGGTAATCGCGCTGGCCACGGAAGGCGACACGAAAATTCCTCAGTTGGCGAATCACACCTTCTTTATTCCCAAGGCGCCTGAGTTACTGTCACCGATTCTGGAGATCGTCCCGCTACAACTCTTCGCCTACTACATTGCGGCTAAGCGAGGGCTGGATGTGGACCGTCCGCGGAATTTGGTGAAGGCGGTGACGGGGGAGTAGAAGAGCAGGTGTTAGGTCTTGGGCCTTAGGTCTTAGGAACACCGACATTGCTCACTCCGAAGTATTGCAGTCGATGAGTCTCGAACCGGTCGTGTACTTCCTAACACCCAAGACCTTCTTCCTTCCCAGCAAAATTTCTCGCGATTCTTTATCATGGAAGATTCCACAATCTTTAGGCGAGAGGTCAGAGTGTCAGAGACGCAACAGAAGCAACAGGTGCAACCGACCAACGGATTAGAAGTTGTCGAAACCCGGGAGTGGATGGATTCGCTCGACTACGTGCTCTCCAAGGGCGGGCCCGAGCGCGCGGGCAGATTACTGCAGCAACTCGCGCTGCATGCGCGGCGGGAGGGCGGCATCAATCTGCCGTTTACCGCGACCACGCCGTATCAGAACACGATCTCTTCCCAGCAGCAGCCGCCGTTTCCGGGCAGCCAGGAAATGGAGCGCCGGATCAAGAGTCTGGTGCGCTGGAATGCGCTCGCCATGGTCGTCC
The DNA here is from genome assembly GCA_043734305.1 of Acidobacteriota bacterium. Classification (GTDB taxonomy): domain Bacteria; phylum Acidobacteriota; class Terriglobia; order Terriglobales; family Acidobacteriaceae; genus Acidiflorens. The sequence goes on from JAYTFO010000470.1 coordinate 3,136, forward strand.
GCGCCAATAAGATTCAGGAAGGTATCGGCGGACACATCTCGACTTTCGCGTCGGCCGCCACGCTCTACGAAGTTGCCTTCAATCATTTTTTTAAGGCATCCAACGAAAGCGGCGATCGCGACGTCGTTTATTTTCAGGGACACGCGGCGCCCGGCATCTATTCGCGCGCGTACCTTGAAGGCCGCATTCCGAAACAGAAACTACAAAATTTCCGCCGCGAACTGAATCCGGGCGGAGGACTCTCTTCGTATCCGCACCCGTGGCTGATGCCCGACTTCTGGGAGTTCCCGACCGTCTCGATGGGACTGGGCCCGATCCAGGCGATTTATCACGCGCGCTTCATTAAGTATCTGGAGAATCGCGGACTCAAAACTTCTACCGGCGGCAAGGTCTGGGCGTTTTTGGGCGACGGCGAAATGGACGAACCGGAATCGCTCGGGTCAATTACGCTGGCTTCGCGCGAGCGGCTCGACAATCTGATTTTTGTCGTGAACTGCAATCTGCAGCGGCTCGATGGTCCGGTGCGCGGCAACGGAAAAATTATCCAGGAACTGGAAGCGATCTTCCGCGGCGCGGGATGGAACGTCATCAAGTGCATCTGGGGCGGCGATTGGGATTCGCTCATTCAGAATGACCGCGACGGCTTGCTCGTCAAGCGCATGGGCGAGATCACCGACGGGCAATACCAGAAATTTTTCGTCGAGAGCGGAGCTTACTTCCGTCAGACTTTTTTTGGCACCGATCCGCGATTGCTGAAGATGGTGGAGCATCTTTCCGACGAACAACTGGCCCGCATGCGGCTGGGCGGACACGATCCCATCAAAGTACACGCCGCGTATCGAGCGGCGGTCGACCACACCGGAGCGCCGACCATCGTCCTGGCCAAGACCATCAAGGGATACGGACTTGGCGAAGCGGGCGAAGGCAAGAACATCACACACCAGCAAAAAAAACTGAACGAAGACGAGCTACAAATGTTCCGTTCGCG
>JAYTFO010000471.1:0-2493 GCA_043734305.1 Acidobacteriota bacterium
AGCGGCTCAAGTACCTGACCGACGAGAAGCGCATTAAGGCGTTGACGGTGATGTTCAGCGATCTTGAAGGCCGGTTGCACATGCTGGACTACGATAAGAAATTTTTGCTGAAGAGCTACGACAACCTGACATTCGACGGCTCTTCGATCCGCGGGTTCACGGCGCAGCGCGAAAGCGATCTACGCCTGGGCATCGACTGGAGTGCGTTTTACTGGGGACCGTCCGACGTGTTTGGCCCGGGCAAGGTGCTGGTGTTTGGCGAGGTCATCGACAAAGGCGGCGAACCGTACTCGGCCGACATCCGCAGCGTGTTGAAGACTTTTGCCGCCGGACAACACAAGAAAAACGGCTACACGCTGAATGCCGCCAACGAAATTGAAGGCTTCCTGTTTCAGGGGCCGGACGCGGAGCGCACCTATCACGAAACCGGCAAATTCGAATACGTGAACACCGGCGGCTATTATCATTCGCTGCCCGGCGATCCTCTGCGCAACTTCATCGACACTTCCGCGGAAGTGCAGCGCGCAATGGGATTCCAGAATGAAAAGGATCATCCCGAGGTTGCGCCTTCACAGTTCGAAATTAACTACAACTACGCCGAGGTAGTGGTCGCCGCCGATCACATCCAACTTTACAAACTGATCTGCCGCCAGGTGGCGCGCAACATGGGACTGACCGCGTGCTTCCTGCCCAAGCCGGTGGTGGGCGTGAACGGCAGCGGCATGCACACCAACGTTTCGATCAGCAAGAGCGGCAGAAATCTGTTTTGGGATCCGAAGGGCGAAGAGAAGTTGAGCAAGATGGGCTGGGAATTTACCGATCGCATTCTGACCCATGGGAACGACATTTGCCTGTTGCTCAATCCCAGCGTGAACGCATATCGGCGACTGGACCCGCATTTCGAAGCGCCGAATCAGATCAAGGCTTCGGCGGTGGATCGAGGTTCGATGATTCGTATCCCGATCGGCAACGAGAAGAGCATGCGAGTGGAAGTTCGCTCGGTGGCTCCGGACGCGAACCCATACCTGGTGATGCTGTCGATTTTCAGGACCGGGCTGGAAGGGGACACGTCGAAAATCAAGAACCTGCGTCAAGCAGAGCGCTACTTGCCAGACAATATTTATACGGCGATTGAAAACTTCCAGAAGGCGGACTGGACCGGGAAGTTGATGGGCAAGGATGTCAAAGGCCGCTACGCCGATCTCAAGCAGGCTTCGGCCGATCGTTGCGCGCGTCTGCTGGGCACGTTCGTGAAAGCGCCCGAGGTGCAGTACCACCACGACGTCTACAACCAGTACCTCTGGAACAAGTTCTAGAAAGTACATGTGGAGCGGACACTCCTGTCCGCTCAAAGTTGGCCGGGAAAAAACCGCCGGAAGATCGGCGTTTTTTTATTGTTTCCGGGAAAGGGGTGGGAACCAAACGCTCCAATAGTTCCAACCCCTCGGTTCTTTGCGGCGAGGATTCGTCCGCTGCGATAATAGCTATTATCATGGATCGTTCTTTCCTATCAGAAGCCTGGCTGCCGAAGTCGGTCCTCTGCCTGCGCGACTACAACCTAAACAAATTTCTACGCGACCTGGTGGCTGGAATCACGGTTGGCCTGGTGGCGCTGCCGCTGGCCATGGCGTTCGCGATTGCGTCCGGCCTTACGCCGCAAGCCGGAATTTATTGTGCCATTGTCACCGGCTTCCTGATTTCTATTCTCGGCGGTTCGAAGACTCAGATTGGCGGACCCACCGGCGCTTTCGTGGTGGTGATTGCCGGCATCATCGCCGCCCATGGCGTGGACGGATTATTTCTCTGCACCATGATGGCGGGCTTGATGCTCATGGTCATGGGGCTGACCGGGATGGGCACGGCGGTAAAGTTCATCCCCCGGCCGATTGTCATCGGGTTCACGAACGGCATTGCGATCCTGATCGCCAGCACGCAGGTCAAAGATTTCTTCGGCCTTACTTTGGACAAAGTTCCCGGCGTATTTTGGCTGCGCATGGAAGCGCTGGCACAGAGCTTCCCCACGCTTTCGTACGAAGCGGCGGCGCTGGCAGTGGGCACGGTGTTGACGATTGCGATCTGCCGCGGGATTTCCAGCCGCATTCCGGGCGCAATTGTGGCCATGGCGATCGGAACGTTGGTAGTCCGTATTTTGCATCTGCCGGTCGAAACCATTGGCACACGTTTCGGAGGCATTCCCAGCGGCTTACCGCATCTTGAAATTCCGGTGTTCCGTCCGGAACTGATCCATGGATTAATTGGACCGGCTCTCACGATCGCAATGCTGGGTGCGATCGAGTCGCTGATGTCGGCGGTGGTTTCGGACCGCATGACCAACGACCGCCACAACCCGAACGTGGAACTGGTGGCGCAGGGATTCGCCAACTTGGTGTCTCCGATGTTCGGCGGATTGCCCGCTACGGGCGCGATTGCGCGCACCGCGACCAACGTTCGCGCGGGAGCGCAGTCGCCGGTAGCGGGAATAATTCACGCGCT
>JAYTFO010000472.1:0-5188 GCA_043734305.1 Acidobacteriota bacterium
TGCCGGGATTCGACAAATTGATGTCGTCCTTGAAGCCATTCTGCCTGCAAAGCAAAGGAAGAATTTCGTTTTCAAAGGTGCGGGTGTAATCATGCAGCAACCGCACTCCAATCGCCGATGCGCGACCCTGCTACCTCACGATTGCCGGCGCGTCTTTGCATCCGAACATTTGAATAACAACACGCCCTCAGGACCTGTGCACTAGGATCGCAACGCCAGGTATTCGAGCGGGACGAAAATACCCGTGGTCTGAATCGGCACACGGGCAAACGTATGGCTCGCCGTCGAGTGTGGGTCTCAGATTGAGTCGGCCTTAGATTTTCCAGAGTGAGCATTAGGAAACAGTTTTCCTGACTCAATGACCCCTAAGCTAGGGCAGGAGACAAAATCATGTCTTGGCTCGAAACAGTTGGCCCCCTGCTCGCGGCTCGCGCCGCTACCAATCCTGACGCCGCAAGGTTGCTGGAAATGTTCACGAAAGCCGACGAGACTTTGAGCGAGCGTTCGCCTGAGCGGATCGGAGAAGTAGAAATGCCCCAGCTCGCGCAAGTGTCCTCAAGGTTGCTGTTGTAGCATCACGATTTCACTCAATGACCGCTACAGCCCTTCGATTCCGATAGTGACCTCTCTAAGGTATCGAACTAACAATAGAAGAATGGTTTGGAGCTACCGAGCAGGTTCGGGAGAAACGGATTTCTCAGCCACCGGTAACGAGCGATGGTGCGGTCGGACGGAATCGCTCCCGCCGATACATCGCTGCCCGCCGCTTCCGTCGCGGCTTGTGCCGCAGCGTCAAGCCTTCTTCCCGGTACAGACGGTACACCAGTTTCTTCCCCACCTTCCAGCCCTCGCGGTTCAACAGGACTCGGATCTTGCACCGGTAGGCCTCATGCAGGTAACCCATCACCGGGCGGCGCCGCGAGGGCGTCACAGTTTTTTTGCCAGCACATTCTGTAGCATGACCTTGTCCAGCGTCAGTTCCGCCACCAACCGCTGGCGATGTCCGTTCCACCCAAGAAGACTGGTGGCTGCGGCTCAAATCCGTCCGCGCTGCACCAGGTCAGAATTTCCGAGTCACCCGTTCAAGGCCAGGAATCACGAGTCGTCTTGTCTTGCCAACATGGTGACGGATTCAGGATTCCCTCAGCACTTGATTGACAACCTTGGGCCGCAGGCGTGGAATCTAAATAGCTGCCCGATATACTGGAGAAACAGCTTGCCGTATCCCTCCGAGAAACAATCCGCCGAGCGGGGACAAACTCCCAACCCCGAGCTGAACCCCATGACCAACCCGACCCTGGGACGAAATCTCGGTCGATGGGCTGAAGTGTATTTCACTACGCCTGCGGAGCGACGGGAGCAAGCTGTCCTCGAACTCCTGCGCGAGTTGGAACAAGTGGAACAGGAACATCCCGACCTCGTTACAGCGTCACACGTAGAGTCGCCGGCCGCACTGGAGACCCCTGCCACCAATGAGCACAATACCGCACTCGAAGAAATAGTTCGACAATTTGAGCAGCCCGGATCGCTTGCGGCCATAGACCATCTCAAATCTCACATGTGCCCGGCGTGTCAGCATGCTAATCGTCCCGATCAGTTGTATTGCGGGATGTGCGGATATCGCCTGAACACAGCGTCCGCAAGTGAGCCTGTCGGCGAGCAAGCATCACCTTCTGAGGTACGCGAGCAGCGGATTGCGAAAAACACTGAAGCCGTTTTGCCATTGTTCGGTTCTCAGCCGCCATATGCGCAGGAACCCGAAACGGTTGGAATCATGGACCGCACACCACTGTGGCCATTGCATGTAGAGGACGAAGGTCGCTGGGGTTCAACATTCAAAGTCATAGCGGTCGTAGCGGTCTTGGCCGCAGCCGCTCTGGTGTTCCTATATCAGCGTCGTGCGGTGAGCCCATCCGCTCTTACATCGGTCTCGTCGCGGCCATCCGCCGGCCCCTCCCCCTATTCAACGGAACCTGTTGCGTCGACACATGCACCGGCGCGAGACTCTGCGGGGACGGCGACTTCGCCTGTTGCGCCGCTGGGTGAATCGCAGAAATCCGAAGACCCGCCCACGAAGTCTCTGGCACCTACCGCGCCTTCTCCGAATGTGCCCGAGATTCCGGCACACTCGGCTGACGCTGCACAATCCGCCGCCCCAGCACGTGCGCAGAGTAGTTCACTCAAAACCGGGGTACCTACCGAAAGCGGCGACGAAGAGTTCAAGCGGGCGCGCGAACTACTTGCTGGCAGGAAGAGTCCGCCCGACGCGGGACAGGCGTCGGTGTGGTTGTGGAAGGCGGTTGCCAAGCACAACGGGCCCGCAGTGCTGCTGCTCGCGGACCTCTACGCCCGCGGTGATGGTGTGCCGCGCAGTTGCGATCAGGCGCGTATCTTGCTTGCCGCAGCTTTGAAGAGAGGTTCAGTAGAAGCAAATCAGAAACTGCAAGAATTGCAGCACGCAGGATGTTCCGAACGCTGATTCTTAGCAGCGAAAACCACCATACAGCATCAAGCTTGATTGAATTTCAGTAGCATTTGTTCCGCCTCCACATGCCCTTCCTTCTTGGAATAAACGGCCTGATAAAACTTGAAATCTGTCGGGTTCTCCGAGCGATATTTTTCTTCGATTGTCCGAATCCTTACCACGGTAGTCAAATGAAGGAATTAAACCGCAACAGTTCCTCGAATGCCATGAGAGCAACTGCGTCGATCGGGAGCCTTCTCTTCATGGTTAAATCGATACACTTCGATTTAAGGTTCAACTCGCAAGTGCGCTTCTTTCCAATCACTTCTTGAAGGCATCGAAATCATTGACTCTCGATTTCTAGGCTAGTTCCTGCCAGTTCTGCTCCAGGCTCGCCGGTTTATTGCCCTCTTCAGGTTGTCCCTTTTGATGGGGAATTTCTTGGTGTCCATTTGACCCACGCGGCCTCAATCGGCTGGCCCGCGCGGTGCGAATTCTTGAACGCGCGAGTTTTGTTGGTCACCTACAAACACATTTCCACTCGAGTCTACGGCGATGCCGAAGGGGGTATTAAACTGCCCGTGGCCTGGGCCGTAGGTTCCCCAACTCGTGATGAAACTAATTTCCTTGTTAGGCTGGAAAAGCAGGTCTGGGCGATTTGGCTACCTGTCGTTGCCAGTGGCGCTCTAGCCTTGGGTTTCGCCTTAGGTACTTGGTTTGCCAGCGAACGTCAACCACCACCCGATCCCACAAACGCTGCTCAATCGCAACAGCGGCTGGCGGCTCCGGATGACTCATCTCAAGCCGCTCAGCAACAGCGGGCCAAACACCGTTGAGGCGACACTGCATCGCGAGGGATGATACAGAGCTCAGAGACATGGTTCACTGCTGACTTTCATTTCGTCCAGGGTCGTGCTGCGACCTCGATTCGACCGGACTCGGCCCATTTCAAACTTCCCAGAATGCGACTTCTGGCCCGGAATGACTTCCAGGTAGCCCGTGACACGCGGAAAATGTCGTCAATTGGCAGCGGGCGAATCTCCGAGAAACCGAATTTCGGATCCTGGATCCCTGCATCCAGCCCGGTTGCGCCCGGGCAATTTTGCTGCTGGGTGCTCCACCGATCGCAATGGCATTGTAGGAGTCCTCTAAGAGTTGTTCCGTATCCGGCGGATAGAGTATGGTGTTCGGTTCACTCAACAAAGGAGCATTACTCATGGTTCGGTTTTCGTTCCTGATTGTGCTCGGCCTTCTTACTAGTTGTCTCGTTGGAATCGCGACGGCATTCCCAGCTGAAGTCAACGACTCCCCCAAGGCGCTGCTTGGCGAGAATTGGTTCATCCAGTCTTCGGCCGATGTGCACGCGGATGGGGCAGCAATCTCGACGGTTGGTTTTCCCACGAGCGGTTGGTATCCCGCGACCCTGCCCTCTACGATAGTGAGCGCCCTGGTTGAGGACAAGGTATACGCCGATCCCTACACCGGCATGAACCTGCGTTCGCTCCCCGGCACGACGTATCCAATCTTTGAGGACTTCTCGAATATCCTGATGCCGCCGACTAGCCCTTTCCGGCCGTCATGGTGGTATCGCACCGAATTCTCGCTTCCGTCGGAATACAGCGGAAAAACCGTTTGGCTAGGCTTCGACGGTATCAACTACCGGGCCAATGTGTGGATGAACGGCGTGCAGATCGCCTCCTCGGATACTCTGGCGGGCACTTGGCGGCTGTTCCGGTTCGATGTGACGGCTAAAGCAAAGCCTGGCCAAACCAATTCCCTCGCCGTCGAGATATTTCCGCCTCAGCCGCACGACCTGGCCATCACCCTGGTCGACTGGGCCCCGATGCCGCCAGATAAAGAGATGGGAATTTGGCGCGATGTCCACATCGTCGCAACCGGTCCCATCGCCCTACGTTTTCCGGCTGTGCTGACCAAGCTCAACCTGCCTTCCAACGACCGTGCCAGGTTGACCGTGCGAGCGGAACTGAGCAATGCCGCCGATCATCCAGTCGAAGCCGTGGTGAAGGGACATATCGAAAGCCTCGCCTTCGAGCAGCCAGTTCACCTCGGCCCTAGGGAGACTCAAGTCGTCCGCTTCACCCCGGACAAGTTCCCGCAACTAAATCTCAGCAACCCCCGCCTATGGTGGCCGACGCAAGTTGGGAAACAGGACTTTTACCCACTGGACCTGACGGTGGAGGTACAGGGGCAAGTCTCGGACTCGGCTCACATCCGATTCGGAGTCCGCCAGGTCACATCGAACATTGACGACAAGGGCCACCGGCTCTTCCAAATCAATGGAAAGAACATCCTCATTCGGGGGGCTGGTTACAGCTTCGACATGCTGCTGCGGTCGTCGCCGGAAAGGCAGCAGGCCGAGCTCAACTATGTACGCGATCTCAACCTCAACGCGGTTCGACTGGAAGGCAAGATCGAGAACGACCACTTCTTCGACCTCGCGGACCAGATGGGCATTCTCGTGATGGCGGGCTGGTGTTGTTGTGACCAGTGGGAAAACTGGCCCACCTGGGACAAGGAAAACGAACTCATCGCCGGGGCGTCGCTCCGCGATCAGATCCGCCGGCTGGAACGCCATCCCTCTGTGATTGCATGGTTGTACGGCAGCGACTTCGCGCCTCCGCCCAGGATCGAGAAAATGTACCTGGGAATCTTGCAGGAGTTGGAATGGCCGAACCCCTCGGTCTCATCCGCAGCAGGGAGGAC
>JAYTFO010000473.1:0-6617 GCA_043734305.1 Acidobacteriota bacterium
CGGTAGCGCAACGCCCTCGGCCACCTTGGGCCATTGCATGTACAGGACCCACTTGCCGTCAGGACTGATCTGAGGCGCCCATTTTTCATCGGAGCCGGTGACGAGCGCTTCGGCATTGCGCCCTTCGACGCCCTGCTTGTAGATGTCGAAATTTCCATTGCGGTCGGAATAGAGAAAGACCGTATTGCTGTCGAGTGACCATCCGCCGGGCCAATCGACGCGATCGTCGAGAGTCAGGCGCTGGGGAGTCTTCAACCCGGTTCCGCCGTTTGTCAACTCGCCCAGATAGACATCGCTTTGCGCTCGTCCATTTAGAAAGACGAAACGGTTTCCATCGGCGGTCAATTCCGGATGGCCAAAGAAGAATCCGGTCCAGTCGGTAAGACGTTGCGGAGCGGACTTCGGTTGGCCGGTGTCCTCGTCGAAGCGCAGTTCCCAGAGGTTGCTGTCGTAGTGGTTGGGCGGTTGCTCACGGACCGAGTAGATAAGTCGTCCGCTCTGCCCCCAGGTGAAATCGATCAATTGTCGATTGGAAAGGAGAGCAACCGGGTCGCCGCCCTTGAGGTCCCGGCTTTCCAATGCCAGGTTGGCTTCGCCATTCGTGATCCGATATTTTAAGTACGCGATGCGTTTGCCGTTGGGGAACCAGGTTGGTCCGACCAGATAGTAGCCCGCTTCATGCTTCAGAAAGAGAGTGGCCTGACCGCCGTCGGCGTTCATGGTCCAGAGGTCCTGGGTAACAGAATCGCGAAAGATAATCTTCGATCCATCGCGGGAGAGCGATGCGTCATGAGCGTCGTCGCGCATCTTCTTCAGCGTGGCGCCGATGACGGAGATCACCCAGATGCCCTGCTTTTCCTGCGCGACCGGTCCGCCCACCAGCAATTTGGTCCCATCCTGGGACCATTGGATGCGCGCTCAACGGAAACAGAATGCGTCGGGAATGGGAAGCGACTGCGTTTCTCCGCTGGCCATCAGCCGGAGGTGCAATCCCTCCTGGTCGGCGTAGAGAAGATACTTGCCGTCGGGCGAGATCGAAGTGACCGAGACCGGGTCTTCGGACGAATTGGCAGTTAGTTGCTGCGGCTTCAGTTCGGCCTGCGAATACGCCCGCGCGGACGCGAACCAGCCTGCAAAATACCCGACCGCCAGCACAGCAACGATTGCCACAGCAAAAGTCGCCGCCAATATCGGCCAGCGACGAGACTTGGTTTCCGGAACCGGGGAAGAAGTCGTCACCGAGACGGCTGCGATCTTGGACGACTGCGTGTCGCGCTTGAAGCGCTGCAAATCGGCGCGCAAATCGGAAGCGGTCTGGTAGCGGAGACTGCGATCCTTCTCCAGGCACTTGTTGATCACGCCCTCGAGTTGCGCGGGCAGGTCGGGATTAATGCGGACGGGCGCGGTCGGCGGCTTATTCAGGATGGCGTCGAAGATAATCGCGGACGTATTGCCGGTAAACGGCTGCCGTCCGGTGGCCATCTCGTAGAGCACGGCGCCGAAGGAAAACAGGTCGGTGCGCGCGTCCAACTCTTCGCCCCGAGCTTGTTCGGGAGACATGTACGCCACCGTGCCCAGCGTGCTGCCGGGGCTGGTGAGATGAGCCGGGTCCACGGCGATGGTCGGCAACGATCCCGCAGCCGTTTCTAACGGTCGCATCGGACCGGCGGCGACTTTGGCCAAGCCGAAATCCAGAATCTTTGCCTGCCCGCGCTTGGTCAGGAACAAGTTCGCCGGCTTCAGATCGCGATGGACGATGTTCGCCGCGTGTGCCACTTCGAGTGCGTCGGCAACCTGCGCCCCCAATTCCAGAATCTGGTCAACCGAGAGGGGTTTGTCCTCGATGCGATGCTTCAGCGTCGAGCCTTCCAGGCACTCCATGACGATGTAGAGGCGTCCATCATGCTCGCCGATGTCGTAGATCGTGCAGATATTGGGATGATTCAGAGCCGACGCCGCGCGTGCTTCCCGCTGAAATCGTTCGCGCGCCTGGGGGTCTTGGGCCAGATCCTCCGGAAGGAACTTCAAGGCGACGCGCCGTCCGAGACGCTGATCTTCCGCCTCATAAACGACGCCCATTCCACCGCCACCCAGCTTTGCCACAATCCGGTAATGGGAGATTGTCTGCTCCAGCATGTTGGCAGTCATGGTAGGCGGTGGAGAGAAGCAAGTCAATTTGTGTGGGGCGAGAGCGGCGTTTGTGTATTCACTGCGACTGCCATTGACTCCCATCCCCGCCCGCGCTAGGCTTGAATCAAATGATGTTCATTCGCGCCCGGCTAGCGCGCGTTTCGGTCGTCCACTTCAGAGAAATCTCTTTGCGTGCAAAAACCGGCAACACTTTCATACCCGAGACCGGTACCCCACAACCACAAGCGAGCCCCAAGCTGCGGGAGGCGGCGCAACTACTCTGAATGAAGAAAAGTATTGAGATCAGCCCCAACCTCGTGACCCTGTTCGGCACTCGCGATGAGAATCTGCATGTGCTCGAAGACGGCCTGAACATCAACATCGATCTGCGCTCCAACCACATTGATCTGGAGGGTGCGCCTCGCGACGTGGCGCGCGCCGAGCAGCTCTTCGCCGACTACGATCACTTGCAGCGCACCGGATTTCAGTTTCAGAACGGCGATCTGAACAGCATGTTGAAGGTGGTGGTCGGCGACCCGAATGTCACTTTGCGCGGACTGGCGGAAGCAGGTCGGCAACGTTCGTTTGGACGGCGCACGGTCCAGCCCAAAAGCCCGAACCAGCGCCGCTATCTCGATGCCATCGAGAAACACGACATGGTGTTCGGCGTCGGACCGGCGGGCACGGGGAAGACTTATCTCGCCGTGGCGATGGCCATTTCGGCTTTGCTCAACAAGCAGGTGAATCGGATCATCCTGGCGCGGCCGGCGGTGGAAGCGGGCGAGCGCCTGGGATTTCTGCCGGGCACGTTGCAGGAAAAGATCGATCCTTACCTGCGTCCGTTGTACGACGCGCTGTTCGACATGATGGATCCCGAACGGGTCGAGCGCTACCTCGAAAAAAACGTCATCGAAGTTGCGCCGATTGCTTTCATGCGCGGGCGCACATTGAACGATTCGTTCGTGATCCTCGACGAGGCGCAGAACACAACCTCGGAGCAGATGAAGATGTTCGTCACCCGCCTGGGATTTGGTTCCAAGGCGGTCATCACCGGCGACGTCACGCAAATCGATTTGCCCAACGCGCGCCGCAGCGGCCTGCTGGAAGCGATCGACATCCTGAAAGATGTGAACGGCCTGGCCTTCGTTCACTTCGATGAGACCGATGTTGTGCGCCATCACCTGGTGCAACGCATCGTCCGCGCCTATGACGAATTCAAGACCCGGCAAGCCGGACCGCAAATGTCTTTGCTGGACACGAAGCCCGCCGCGCCGGAAGCAAAAGCTGTGTCCGGCGGAAAGAGTGAGAGTGCGGCAGCGCCTTCTTCGATGTCCGGACCGCGGGTGGTCGAGAGCCGCGTCAACGATTAGCCGGTTCCGTGCTTAGCAGGTTGCGGAAAAACTCATGAACGCATCCACAACCGTGGAAGCGCGGCCCTTCAGGGCCGCGTAAGTCGATTAAATTGCGCAGGGGCTTTAGCCCCGTCGAGTGCTGCAGTCAGAGTTCTCAGTAATCTCTTTTTGCCTGTGAGGGAATCATTTTTTGCTGGATAATGGCCCATCGTTCTGGATTGCCTTGGTCATTCTGCACAAACGCGTGGTGGGCCTGACCGAGCTGGCACTCGATCGCTTTGTCACTCGCGCCCGCCGCGCTGCGGGACTGCGCCCACCAGTCAATGTTCTTGTCACGTCGAATGCGGAGCTGAAAGAACTCAACCGCCACTTTCGCGGCAAGGATCAGCCTACCGACGTGCTGTCGTTTCCCGCATTGCCGGATGTGAAGCCGCGCTATGCCGGGGACATTGCCATCTCGGCGGAAATCGCCGCTCACAACGCTCGCTCGCTCGGACACACCGCCGCCGAAGAAATCAAGATTCTGATTCTGCACGGCATCCTGCATCTTCGCGGCTACGATCACGAGCGCGACAAAGGAAAGATGGCGCGTCGCGAAGAAAAACTGCGCCGCGAACTGCGCCTTCCAATCGGACTGATTGAGCGAGCCGCCCAACCAACGCGACGTCCGCGGGGGCGCGCATGATCGGCGCCGGCCTTGGCATAGTGCTGCTGATCGCGCTGCTCACGCTCGTCTCTTATGTGGATCGCGTGTATCAGGAAATCGGGAAATTTCTTTCCCGCGAGTTTCAGGACAACATCGATTCCTTCGAGCAGATCGTGGAGCCGCGCCTGGGCGTGGGCCGCGACCGTGCCGCTCTCTCGATGGCCATTCTCACTCAGTTAGTGATGGCCGCCATCGCGATGATTGTCGGCTTCACTGTTTTTCGCGAGCGGGAGTGGGACGTCTACGCGGTACTCGAAGCCACGCTCACTCTGGTCCTGATCATTATTGTGTTCAATCGGCTGCTGCCGTTTGTGTTTTTCTCACGTACCAGCGGGCGCTGGCTGGGAAACTTCGCGTTGCCGCTGCGATTTTTGATCTATTTGATTCTGCCTATCACGATCGTTCTTGGATTTTGCCAGTCCGTCGCGGCCCTCACGCGCGAACATGGAGACGCCGCGCCCGAGACCCCAGCCGAAGCTGTGGACGCGCTCATTGAAGCGGGCCAGGAAGAAGGCATTCTGCAGGAAGGCGACCGCGATCTGATTCAGTCGGTCGTCGAGTTCAGCGGCAAAACCGTGCGCGACGCCATGAAGCCGCGTCCTGAGATGATCGCCGTCCCCGTCAACACTACTGTTGAACAAGTAATCGAGTTGCTGAAGAATAAGCCGTACTCGCGCCTGCCCGTGTACGAGACTTCCATCCATAACATCAAGGGCGTGCTCCACACGCAGGACATTCTCCAGGTCCCCGACAGCGAGGCTCATACTCGCACCGTGGATACCCTGATGCGGCGTGACGTTTATTTCGTTCCCGAGAGCAAGCTGGTCAGCGACCTGATGCGCGAGATGCAGCGCAGCAACGTTCGCATGGCGATGGTGGTGGACGAATACGGCGGCGTCGCCGGCCTGGTGACGATTGAAGATCTGGTGGAAGAAATCGTCGGGGAAATCGGAGACGAACACGAGAAGGCGCAAGTCGTCCGCGAAAGCGATCGCTCGTACGTCGTTCCCGGCAACTTGGACGTCGACCTGCTCGATGAATTATTTGGAGTGCGTCCGGAAGGCCGCGAGTCGGCGACAATTGCCGGTTTAGTGAGCGAACTCGCCGGGCGTATTCCGAAACGCGGCGAGATCGTCGAAGACGACACTTTGAAATTCGAGGTGCTGGAATCGACGGATCGCAAGGTCGAGCGCGTGCGGATTACGGCGGTGGAGCCTAAGCAGATGAAGTTGATTTGATGGGGCGGAACTTCATTCCGGAATTGAAAACTTCTTCCGAACAAAGTCGACAGTCGCAGGGTGTCGCAGCTTGCAGACGACGTTCTGGTTTGCAAACATGCCAGGGAATCTCTCGGCATGATCAAGGGGAAGATGCTTTTTCCATTCCACTCCAACCAAATACTCGCTCAACTCGGGGTCGTCGGAATCAATAGCGAGACCGGGCTGTTCGAGAGGAGCCTGAAGGATCGGCTTCCCTTCAACTACGAAATCCTTCACAGGCCTTACTGGTATATTGACCACGCCGTAACCGACGTAGCCTCGCCCTTTCTGATATGCGAGAACTGGATCGCCGGGTTCAAGTCGACGTAGGGCATTTGAATAGACTCGACCGTGGCCAGCGGCTAGAAATCCGAACCTACGCATGTCCTCCCATGATCGGTGTTCACCATCGTCCACGTTGACGTACCACAATCCGGACCAAGGTATTCTTGTTTTGCTTTCCGCTCGCTGGGCCACCTCTTCCTGATCCATCAGCCACTCAGTGGCAATTAGGGTTTGGCCCTGATGCTCGAAAGTGGTGAAAAAGACTGTATTAATTGCGATGCTATGGATTTTTGCCAAATACTCGACGATCCGCTTTGACGATGGGTCGAATTCGCTGCTGACGATAACAAGATTGTGCCCGTCGTTCACCGGCTCTGGAAGAGGTCTATCGTATTTCTCCCTGAAAAGGTCTTTGAGGTGCTTCCCCTTCTTGTCTACAGCGATTCTGTCAAGGTCAGCATCAGTCAGATCGTTGACCCAACTCGCATAATCAAGAATCTGGGCGATAAAATCACGCGGTGTTCTGTCTCGTTTGCACTCAATGACAATCACTTGGCCGTCACCGTCAAGGGCGAGAATGTCGATTCTGCCGGAATTGTCGGTGACTATTTCGCGGCCTAGAACTGAGGACGTCTAACCCGATCAAGTGCGGGTCGTCGGCGATCCATCTTTGAAGGTCGTCTTCCTTTTCGAGCTTCTTTCTAGAGCGTGTTTCATAAATAGGTTCGGCCTCAGAGTAAGCACTTTCGGATGAGGCGGGTGGACTGGTGAGCTTCTGTCATGAAGAAACGACAGAGGCTGATGACGGACGAGCAGTGGGAGTTGGTGGAAGCGATGTTGCCGCCGCCAAAGCGGAGGCGGGACAATCGAGGGCGGCCCTGGGCT
>JAYTFO010000474.1:0-8481 GCA_043734305.1 Acidobacteriota bacterium
CTACGACTACGATTCGATACGGAAACTGGTCTCGCGGCAGTTGTTCGCTTCGCGCGCTCCGAATCTGTGGCGGTATCGCGAACTGCTGCCTTTGCCGGCTGCGTTCCGGCCCACGCTTCCGACCGGCTTCACGCCACTGCTGAGCGCGCCGCAACTTGGGGAGCGGATCGGTTCACGCAATCTCTATCTCAAAAATGACGCGGTGTGCCTGCCGACCTTGAGTTTCAAGGATCGCGTGGTCGCGGTGGCGCTTGCCAATGCCCGCCATTTTGGATTCGATACCGTGGCCTGCTCTTCCACCGGCAACCTGGCGAACTCGGTTGCGGCTCAGGCGGCGCGCGATGGATTCAAGGCATGGATCTTTATCCCTTCCGATCTCGAACCGGCGAAGGTTCTGGGCACGCAGGTTTTCGGCGCGCAAGTGGTGCGGATTAACGGCAACTACGATCAGGTGAACCGCCTGTGCTCGCAGATCGCGGACGAACACCGCTGGGGATTCGTCAACGTGAACCTGCGTCCGTACTACGCGGAAGGGTCGAAGACGGTGGGCTTCGAAATTGCCGAGCAACTCGGGTGGCGTTTGCCGGACAACATTGTCGTCCCCATGGCTGGCGGATCGCTGATCACGAAAATCAAGAAAGCGTTTGACGAGTTGATCCAGCTCGGTCTGGTCGAACCGAAGCGGGTGAAGTTTTTCGGGGCGCAAGCCACCGGCTGCTCTCCGATTTCTACTGCGGTCAAGCAGTACAGCAAAGACATCGAACCGCAGCGGCCGTCGACCATTGCTCGATCGCTTGCGATTGGGAATCCTGCCGACGGACACTACGCGGTCAAGGCGATCACGGCCAGTGGCGGCTGGTCCGAGGATGTTTCGGACGCCGAAGTTGTCGCCAACATTCAACTGCTGGCCGAAAGTGAAGGCATCTTTACCGAGACCGCTGGAGGCGTAACGGTTGGGACCGCCCGCAAGTTGATCCGGCAGGATCGCATTCTTCCCGAAGAAACCACCGTGCTCTGCATCACCGGCAACGGTCTTAAGACGACCGATGTGCTCGCCGGGCAGTATGAAACGGAAACACCGATCGCTCCCAAGCTGCGCGAATTTGAAGTTCTTCTGCAAAGCAAGCTGAACGCGATCGGAAATCTTGCCGGCGAGACGCCGGCGCTACCTGTGGAGGTTTAGATGAGTGTGACTGTGCAAATTCCAACTGCGCTTCGCCGGCTGACGGCGGGCACTCCCCAAATTGTCTGTGCGGCGACGAATTTGGCGGAGTTGTTCTCCGCTCTCGACACGCAGTTTCCCGACTTGAAGCCCCATCTGCGCGACGAAGCCGGACAAACCCGGCGCTTCTTGAATGTTTACGTGAACGAGGAAGACATCCGTTTTCTCGGTGGCAACACCTACGCCTTTCAGGACGGCGACGAAGTGTTGCTGGTGCCTTCGATTGCGGGCGGTTTGTAGCTGTAAAGGAGCGGCGGAGCCCGGCCTTGCGGCTGCGTCAGTTGGTGGCGGTCGCGGCCAACGCGCGATGGGCCGCCGTCCGGTCGATGAGGTTGGTTCCCAGGAGTGGGTAAACGGACTCGGCGGGAAGCGGCATCGACAACAAATAGCCTTGCGCGTAATCGCAAGAGATGGACTTGAGCTTTTCTAACTGATCGACATTTTCCAGCCCCTCGGCGACCACCTCCATGGAGAGAATGCGGGCCAGGCCGCAGATCGTGGACACAATGGCCGCCACCTGGCTGTTGGTGTGAATGTTCGAGACGAAAGAACGATCGATCTTGATCGTCTTGACCGGAAAGCGCCGGAGCACACTCAGCGAAGAATGTCCGGTGCCGAAATCGTCCAGGCTCAGCGTGACGCCCAGGTCCGCCAGTTGCACCATCAGTTCCGCGGCGCGTTCGGGGTCTTCCATGGCAGTGCTCTCGGTAAGTTCCAGCTTGAGGCGACGTGGGTCGATGCCGGTATCGCGCAGAGCATCTTTCACCTGATCCACAAATGCGGGATAGGCAAATTGGCGCGCGCTTACATTGACGCTCACATAGGGCCCGGGCTCGAAGCCGGCCCGTTCCCACTGCGCCGCCTGCCGGCACGCCTCCACGAGGACCCACTGTCCAAGTTCAACGATCAATCCGATTTCCTCGGCAACGCCGATAAACTCGGAGGGTGAAACCAGCCCCACGCCCGGCTTTTCCCATCGGACCAACGCCTCCAGTCCCGCGATTCGTCCCGTGGCCAGAGAAACGATGGGTTGGAAGTGCAGTCGGAACTGCTTGCCTCCCAGCGCCTGCCGCAGTGCTTTCTCCAGATCCAATCGCTGCGCGATCTGGGCGTGCATCGCAGAGTCGTAAACTTCATAGCGAGACTTGCCGCGCATCTTCGCGCGATACATGGCCGTATCGGCATTCGCAACCATGCTGCGGGCATCGGCATGATCGGACGTGAACGCGATTCCTATCGAAACTCCCTTGAAGACTTCCTGGCCTTGAATGACAAATGGCTCGGCCATCGCAGCGTGCACGCGTCGCGCCACCCGGATCGCATCGCTCGGATCGCTCACGTCTTCGAGCAGCACGACAAACTCATCGCCTCCCAGCCGGGCAATTGTTCCCATGTCAGGTTCCCGCGCGGTTAGTTCGAGAGGTCGCGCTACTGTGTCTTCTCCGCGAACGCAGGCCCGCAGCCTCTGTCCGAACTCGGTGATTAACGTATCCCCCGCGTCATGCCCCAGGCTGTCGTTTAAGGTTTTCAGGTCGTCGAGATCGAGGAACAGAACCGCGGCTTTAGTTGCGGGATGACGTTTTTTACGTTCGATGGTTTTTTGCAACCGGTCCATGAAGAGGGCGCGGTTCGGCAACTTGGTAAGGACGTCGTGAGCGGCATTGAAATCGACAATTTGTTCTGTTCTCTTGGCCTGGGTGACATCGCGCGCATGGAATAGTAGTCCCTGAATGTTGGGGTTCCGAACCAGGTTGCGGATGACACAATCGAAATCCAGCCATCGGCCGTCAGCACGGCCAAGGCGGAATCGGATTGTGGAGGAACCCTCCCGGGCGATAACAGCGTCCAGTGCAGCCCGGGTCAGGGCCACGTCGTCGGGGTGAATCCATTCGAAAATATTGCTTCCGGTGAGCGCGCGATCCTTCCACCCCAGCGCTGAACTTACCGACGGGCTCAGGTACGAGGTGTTTCCCTCCGTATCCGCGATCATGACAAGATCAACGGAGTAATCCATCAAGGTGCGAAACTGAGCCTCATGGTTCGGCGCGATCGCTGTTTCGTCCGCTACTTTCGCGCGGCGTCGCTGCCTACGGAAGTGCCGGAAATACATGAGCATCGCAGTGCTCCAAAGCAGAGCCGCAGCGATTAGTCCGCCCGGGAGCGCATCCAGCGGGCGGGCGTCGGCGGGCGGATTACGGGCAGGGGCGAAGAGGCGCACTCTGGTCTCATCGGCAGTTTGCGGGGATTTTATTAGCCCGCATTGGACTGGCTACCGGAACGGGAAAGGGCGCGCTTGACAGCGGGTTTGGGGCGCATTACCATCTAACTAACTGGTTAATTAAGCATGAAGCCTGCTCCCGCCGTCCGCCTCGGCTCCCGCGGAAAGCCCGTAGAAAGCCGCGCCGCCATCCTCAACGCCGCGATTGACGAATTTGCCGAGCACGGCATTGCCGGAGCCCGTACCGAGGCCATTGCCCGCGCCGCCCGCGTCAACAAGGCTCTCCTGTATTACTACTTCAAAGACAAAGAAGCGATCTATGAGGCGGTACTGGACCACGTGTTCAGCGGCCTGCGCGACACCGTCGTCCCGATACTGGAGGGCAATCTGCCGCCCCGCCAGAAGGTGTTGCGCTATCTCGGCGCCTATTTCGATTACATCGCGGCTAACCCACGTTTCCCGAGAGTTGTGCAAGGAGAATGGATTCGCAGCGGTTCCGACCGCATTGGCCAGATGCAGCGCGTCGCGCGAACCTACTTCCGGCCCATCTATCAAAAGTTGGGTGAAGTATTGCGCGAGGGGATTGCCGCCGGGGAGTTTCGCCCCATCGATCCCATGCACTTTGTTCCCTCCGTGGTTGCCATCATCGTCTTTTACTTCGGCGCCGCGCCCGTGATCAAGACCATGACGAAACTGGACCCTCTGGCGCCCCCGCAGATTGCAGCGCGGCGCGCGTTCGTCCTCGACTTTATAGCAGCAGCACTTTTCACGCGCCCGGTACCTGCACAAGGAGTTCGTTCATGAGTGTTCGCAACAAATTTCTAATTATGCTCAGCGTGCTTTTCATACTCGCGGCGTCTTATTACATCGTCTCCACTCCGGGAGGAAACGATTTGGTGCTGGTGGGTACGGTGGACGCGAATCAGATTGTGGTCAGCCCGCAGATTGGCGGACGCATCGCCAAACTGCTGGTCGAGGAAGGCACGTCCGTAAAGCAGGGGGACCTGATCGCGGAGCTCGATCCGGCGGAACTCGCCGCCCAGGAGCGGGCCGCGGCCGCCACGATTTCCAGTTTGCGGTCCAGGGTCAGCGAGAGCCAGTACACGCAACGCTCGACCAAGGGTTCGACCTCTGGCGATGTGGCGAACGCCCAGGCGCGACTGCAATCGGCGCGCTCACAATTGGCCCAAGCCGAAGCAATTCTGACGCGAATAGAAAGCGACAGCCGCCGCATCGTCGGATTAGCGCAAGCTGGCGTGGCTTCGGAAATGGAAAAAGTGCAGGCCGAACAGAATCTGAAAGCGCAGCAGTCCAGCGTACAGGCACTGAAGGATCAGACGCGAGCAGCGCAGGCCGAGCTTGATTCCGCGATGGCGCGCACCAATCAGGCGGGCGCGGCGCAAAGCAGCGTCGCGTCCACGCAGGCGCAACTGGCGAATGCGCAGGCGCAATTGAAGGAAGCGGAGGTTCGCCTGGGATACACCAAGATCTACGCGCCGGTCACGGGGACTGTGCTCGTGCGGGCGGCGCGCGAAGGAGAAGTCGTGAGCGCCGGCCAGGCGATCGTCACGGTGGTCGACCTGAGCAACACCTGGGTGCGCGCCGCGATTCCAGAGACGGACACCGATCACATCGGCTTGGGAGATACGCTCCGCGTTCGACTTCCGGGCGGCACGGTCACGCCCGGCAAAGTGTTTTTCAAAGCAGCCGAAGCGGACTTCGCCACCCAGCGCGATGTGGGCCGCCGCAAGCGGGATATTCGCACTATTGTTCTGAAAGTGCGCCTCGACAATCCCAAAGGCGCGTACGTGCCCGGTATGACGGCCGAGGTGCTGGTCTCTCCGGAGTTGTTGAAGGGTACGGCGCCGAAGAACGCGGAAGCGGCAGGGAAACCATGAGCCCGGAAGTGAGCAGCAATATCAACGACGCTCCCCTTCCGGTTTCTGAGTTCAACGGGAAGAGCGAAATTCCCGCCGACGCTCCGAACGCGATCGAAGTTTCGCACATCGTGAAGAAGTACGGCGATTTCACCGCCGTGAACGATGTTTCCTTCCAGGTGAAGGAAGGAGAAATCTTCGGCCTGCTGGGCCCAAACGGCGCGGGGAAATCGACGCTGATCCGCATGATGACAACGCTGATTCCAATTACCGCGGGATCGGCTCGCGTCGCCGGTCACGATGTGAGCAAAGAGCCGGACGAAGCGCGGCGCGCCATCGGCGTGATTCCGCAGGCCATGACCAGCGATATTGATCTAACCGTGCAGGAAAATCTCAGCATTTACGCCAAGCTCTATGACGTTCCCGCGCAACGCCGCAGAGAGGCGATCGACGAGTTGCTGGAAACTGTCGACCTCACCAAATGGCGGAACGCTCAGACCAAAACGCTTTCCGGCGGCATGCGGAGGCGGCTGGAGATCGCACGCGGCCTGATCCATAGCCCCAGAATTTTCTTTCTCGATGAGCCCACGACTGGACTCGATCCCGTGTCGCGCGTGGCGGTTTGGGAGATGTTGACCAACATCAAGTCCAAGCGCAAACTCACCGTGCTCATCACCACGCACTACATGGACGAAGCCGATCGCCTTTGTAACCGCATCGCAATCGTGGATCACGGCAAGCTGGTTGCGCTCGATACGCCCGAGGCTTTGAAGGCGAGCGTGCCCGGATCGAATGTGATTGAGGTGCAGTTTGACAATCCGCCATCCGGCTGGGAGGAACGGTTGCGCGCCATGCCGGAAGTGACTTCCGTTCAGAATCAATCAGCGGGCATGTACCGGGTATTGACCGCCAACGGTTCGCGCACCACCATGATGCTGGTGGAAATGGCCGTCGAAGCGCGCGTTCCGGTGCGCACGCTTACCGTGCAAAACACTACACTCGACGATGTGTTCGTCCACTACACCGGACGGCAACTACGCGACGAACTGGTGAAGGCACACGCCTTCACAATGCCGCCGCGCCCGGGGATGCAGCCATGAACCGGATGATGGCGATTATCGAGCGCGAAATGCGCAAGTTTTTCCGTTCACCGGCGCTGATGATGGTGTCCATGATTTTCCCGCTGGTGCAGTTGATCGTGCTCGGCAATGCGTTCGGCGGGAAGATTCGCGACGCCCGCCTGGGCATTGTGGATCAAGATCACGGCACACAGGCCATCCGGATCAAGGAAGCGTTCGATTCCGTACGCGCCAATTCGCGGACGTTCGTTCCCGTGGATTACGACAATGAAGTGCAGGCGCGCGAAGATGTGCGCAACGGGAAGATCCAGGGTGCGGTGATCATTCCGCCGCAGTACTCGGCGCGAGTGTACGAGAAAAATCGCCCGCGCATCGCCCTCATCGTGGATAACAGCGACAACTTCATGAGTTCCACCATGCAGGAGAAGATGGCCGGAATCACCGCCGCGATGAATGAACCCGAGATCGAACCACGGCTGCTGCGGCAAACCGCGCTCGATGTTGTGGAGTTGTATCCGTACATCGAATATATGAAGTACCTGCTGCCGGGCTCGATCGCGCTGGCGATGTTCGTCTCCGTGATGATCGGCGGCGGAATGCTCTACATCGACGACAAGGCGCGCGGAGTACACGAGGGATATCTGGTCACGCCCATCACCAAGGCAGAACTGGTGTTCGGATTGAACGGCGCGGGTGCAATCAAGGCGGTGCTGACCGGCGTTGTGATCACAGTGATTGGTTCGCTGATGGCAGGTGTAGGTTCAATTTTCAATTTGGGGACCGTGCTCGGCCTGCTGTTGATGATCGTGACGGTTTCGTTTGCCTTCAACGGCATGATGTTCCTGATGATGGTTCGGGTTGAAGACCCGCTGGTGCCGCGAGCGGTTTTCGGCATTCTGAACACACTACTGTTTTTCCCCAGCGGCTCGATTTATCCAATCCAGGCTTTTCCAGCATGGCTGCAGGCGATCGCCAGAGTCGACCCGTTCACCTATGCCGTTCACGGATTCAAAGCCCTGTTGCTGAAGGAAAGCGGCCTGGTTGCGATTCTGCCCGACGTTGTGTATCTGTCGATTTTCGCGGTCGTGACGTTGGCTCTGGCGGTGCCGCTGTTCAAGCGGACGCTGTAGGCAGACCGCCGAAAAATGTCGCCGGGCTTTCCTCAAACGCCCCATTGCTTCGATACATCGCTTCATCGCATCGACATTTAGGACGCGGACCTAAGCGGTGCCGGAAGTGCCATGTCGTGAGCGTTCTTCGCGGCGTGCAGCTTCCCTACCAGGCGAAACAGCACGTCGGTGAATGAGTTGCGGACTCGCAAACGCAGCCAGATGAAGTCGCCCACCCGGCCCAGTCGGGCGTCGTCGGCTCCCAGCTTGAGCATGTAGCTCACGCTCACTCGTCCGATCTCGGCGAAGTCGTGCATGGGACCAAATTCAAGCTCGCGCAGACGGGACTGCTGCCGCATACGGACCAATTCATCGGCAATATTCTTGCGTCCGGCCACGCAGGGCTGGGTGCGGCAATCGAGAATTTTTTCGATGGCGTACAACGCGGCGTGATCCACGCGCTGGCCAAAAGCAATGTAGATGGTGTTCGTGGCCGGTACGAACTGCAATGGGACCATCTGAAAGGACTCCAAAATACCGAGCGGGATCTGGCCAAAGGGCTGGAGCGCCGCCGAATCCAGCGAGGACGTGACGGGACATCCCCATTGCAGGGCGAGAGCGGAGGTCACTTGCTGCTCGGTGGCGAATCCAAGCCGTTCGAACCATTCTCCAATTTGTCCGGAGCGAGCGGTTTGTTGCGCGGCCAGGGCTTTCACAACTTGTTCATGAGTCAGCCAGCCGCGGGCCACCATCAGCAGGCCGAGCGGAATTCGGTTCGAAGGAGGAACCGCCGGAGCTAATGCGTGCAAGCGAGCCAGTTGTGCGGTCAGGGCCGTTTCCAGGCATTGCCGCTGGCAATAGAATATGCCTTGCAGAAACGCCCCTCTCGGGCGCTGCCGCAGGCGCGCCCACGGCGATTTCGGCCCGGAGCACAGCGCGAGGCCGCATCCCACTTTGGAGTAGTCCAATTGCTTCG
>JAYTFO010000475.1:0-8062 GCA_043734305.1 Acidobacteriota bacterium
AGAATTCATAAAAAGGTCTGTCTCAACCGATGAGGTGACGATCAGAGCCAGCACCAGTGAGAACGACTGGCGTGGCGGTCTTGGTGGAACACACGAGCCAGCCTCATCAATGAAAATTTTCATCGATTTGTCTCGCTTGAAAGAGAAATTTACAAAGTAGCCCCGATTGCAGCCCCGATTTCACATTTGCGGGTATGGACGGGTAGCTATTGTGGCGGGCCAACATCACCAACCCATTGCAAACAATGAAGATTTGGTGCCCGGAATCGGAATCGAACCGATACGTCCTGTTAGGGACCCGGGATTTTAAGTCCCGTGCGTCTGCCAGTTTCGCCATCCGGGCTCTTGGGAAGGCTTATCGCATCATACAAGAGCTGGTTTCTTCTTTGGGCAAGAATATACTTGGCTCGCCCAAGTACGTAGCGTAGGATTGGCGGACATATCAATATGCCATTTCTCCGCTCACTCACTGAGCACTTTAAGAAGCTCGCTGAACTGCCTGATTACCTATCGTCGGTTAAACGTCAATGGGTTGACGTTGCATGGGGGGTCGGCATGCCAGCCGTAGCCTTCATAGTTCTGTGGTCTCTAGAGGTAATCAAGGACAAGCGCACAATTGCGTATTTTTTCTTGTGGGCACTTCTCGTAGCCGGATATTACGTTTGGCGTGCCGATCATATTCGACTTGTACCAAGGGTAAGATTCGAGGGTTTTGCGTCTGACTTCACGCCATCCGAGGTAGACGTGCAAGTTACACTGGCTTGCACAACGGAATCCGTGGTGCACGACTGTATGGTTTATGTTGTCAAAATTTGTAAGCGGGATGGCGATACCTGGGTTGACTTGCTGGAAAACAACGCTTTGCCGGTGGACTGGACTTCACCATCAGCTAAATTTGATCTAATGCCGGGGATTATCAAGCGAGTATCTTTCGCGAGGATCGTTTCTAACGGACTACTACTTGTGTGTTCGCGGGACGTGTCTTCGAGGCTCACAGCAGTTCTACAGCAATCTCTCGTAGATCGTGGCAGCGTTTTAAGAATTGACCTGCGTGCTGCCTCTCCTGATTGTCCGCATGCGGACATGTCGTTACGCTTCGAGGCCGCTGAAAGGTGGTTTGAGCCGCTTATCACGCGATTAGATGAAGGGAATATTCCATGAATAAACAGACCCAGCCATCGGAGTCTGAAAAGTTTGATGCCGTGATGCGTAAGATTCTCTCAGTCTCCAAGGATGAATTGAAAAAACGAGAGAAGGCATGGAAGCGTAAGCGGGCAAAGAAAAAGCGGGCAACTTCTTAGCCCGCTGTCCTCGGCCTTGCCGTCGAGTGGCCCGTGTCTGGGTAGTCCTTGCTCAATTGGGCTTGCCAGTGAGTTGAGCGAACGTGATGCGCTTTCCGACGATCTGGCGAACGGCAAGATCGAAGCGGCCAGCGTCATCTAGTTCTTTGCGATTATTGAAACGAAACATCTGTTCGTCGAGGTAGCGGTGAAGATGAAACGGTTCCACGCTAACGTAAGTTCCAGAGATGCCGCGCTTGAGAAGCGACCAGAAGTTCTCAAGGCCGTTGGTGTGTACGCGACCGTCTACGTACTGAGTCGCATGGTCAACGACCTGATGGGCATAGTCCGTCGCCAGTCCGTCGTAGGACATGAGTGCATCGCTGTAGAGCGCCGCCCCAGCAGTGACATGCTTTCTGACTTCCTCTTGCAGGACGGTTTTGCGGCGGCTAGGTACAACACTGGCGCGAACCCTCCCGCCACGTTCCAGAATACCCATGACGGCAGTCTTGTCCTTGGTTCCGGTTCCAGTGATACGGCGTTTACGTTCGCTCAAGTGCATGTTCCGAGCCTTTCCGCCGATGAACGTTTCATCTACTTCGACTTCGCCACCAAGTTTGGAGCCAAAGAAATCGTCCTGCATCGCAAGGCGAATCCGTTGCAGCATGAACCATGCCGACTTCTGGGTAACCTTCACATCGCGGGCGATCTCGTAACTACTCACGCCGTTCTTGCAGTTAGTAAGCAGCCAAGTAGCGGTAAGCCATTTGTCGAGGGAGATGGGCGAGTCCTCATAGATCGTGCCGACCTTGACAGAGAACTCGCGCTTCGGGTGATGGCTCCCGCACTTCCAAGTCCGCCGACTTGGGTTAAACGTGCTGACTTTTGTCGAGCCACACACTGGGCAAACCACGCCATTAGGCCAGCGCCGGACGGCGATATAGTCGATGCAGTTGTCGGGATTCGAGAAGTAGACAATTGCTTCCTGAAGGCTCTGCGGTTCGGGACTCATGGTGTGTGCCATGCGTAAAATGTATCAAAAACAGGTGGGCGAGTCAAGTAAATTATTGCCCTTCTTTGGTGCTGCACGGGGAACGAGCGTCCGTAACCATATTGTAAATTCCTGCATGGGCCAGTTGACGACATGCCGTCGCGCTCGCAAATACCCGATTCGCCGAAAGCACGCAACGGAATCAGGTTGCAGCCGGCGGAGTGCGATGAAGTCATTGCGGGGACATGGCTAGGCGACTCGCAGGCGTTTGATATGACCCATAGGCTTATTCCATTTCACACATCGCAACATTTGCCTTTTACCTATGATTTATTTTCTCTAGACTTTGGATCACGCTATCATGGTTCGTCGATGTAAAGCGGAGCTCGCGGCAACTGCCGGACGGCTTTCAGCCGTTGATCGAGGGTCTTTGAGTTCTGTCGCCCCTGCCGCACAAGACCTGTAAACTCACCGGTTTCGAAGTTCATCACGGTCTACTACGAGGAAGAGAGAAGCAAAATATGTCAACCGAAGCAAAGTGTCCTTTTATTCACAATGCCGCCAAGGCCGCGACCAATGCGAACTGGTGGCCGAATCAGCTGAACCTGAAGGTTCTGCACCAGCACTCTCCTTTGTCCGATCCAATGGACAAGGAATTCAATTACGTGGAAGAGTTCAAGAGCCTCGACCTGAGTGCCGTTATCCAGGATCTGCACGCATTGATGACAAACTCGCAAGATTGGTGGCCGGCCGACTTTGGCCACTATGGGCCGCTTTTCATTCGCATGGCGTGGCACAGCGCGGGCACGTACCGCATCGGCGATGGCCGCGGCGGGGCAGGAGCCGGGCAGCAGCGCTTCGCGCCGCTCAATAGCTGGCCCGACAACGTAAATCTCGACAAGGCGCGCCGTCTGCTGTGGCCGATCAAGCAGAAGTATGGCCGGAAGATCTCCTGGGCCGACCTCATGATTCTTACCGGCAATGTCGCGCTCGAGTCGATGGGCTTTAAGACGTTCGGTTTTGGCGGCGGGCGCGAGGACGTCTGGGAACCGGAAGAGGACATTTTCTGGGGACCGGAGGGCAAGTGGCTCGCGGACGAGCGTTACAGCGGCGAGCGCAATCTTCAGAATCCTCTCGCTGCCGTGCAAATGGGCCTGATCTACGTGAATCCGGAAGGACCGAACGGCAAGCCGGATCCGGTTGCCGCGGCCAGGGATATCCGAGAGACTTTCGCGCGCATGGCGATGGACGACGAGGAGACCGTCGCGCTCATTGCCGGTGGACACACGTTCGGCAAAACCCACGGCGCTGGCGACTCAAAATTAGTGGGCGCAGTGCCGGAAGCCTCCAGTATGGAGGAGCAAGGACTTGGATGGAAGAGCCAATTCAAGACAGGCAAAGGCGGTGACGCCATCGGCAGCGGCCTGGAAGTGATTTGGACCGCCACGCCGACCAAGTGGAGCAATCACTTCTTCGAGAACCTTTTCAAATACGAATGGGAACTGACCAAGAGTCCGGCCGGCGCACATCAGTGGACGCCGAAAAATAACGGGGGCAACGGTACCGTGCCGGATGCGCATGATCCCTCCAAGCGGCACGCGCCATCGATGCTGACCACCGACCTCTCCTTGCGGTTCGACCCTTCCTACGAGAAGATTTCGCGGCGCTTCCACGAGCATCCGGACCAATTCGCAGACGCGTTTGCGCGGGCGTGGTTCAAGCTGACGCACCGTGACATGGGGCCAATCTCACGGTACCTCGGCCCGCTCGTTCCCAAGGAGCCACAGCTGTGGCAAGACCCTGTTCCCGCCGTGGATCACAAATTGATGGGGGAGCAGGAGATTGCTGCTCTCAAGGCAAAGATCCTCGAGTCCGGACTGACGATTTCCGAACTGGTGACGACTGCCTGGGCATCGGCGGCGTCGTTCCGTGGCTCTGACAAGCGCGGTGGGGCGAATGGAGCGCGTATTCGCCTGATGCCGCAAAAGGACTGGGAAGTGAACCAGCCGGCCGCGCTGGCCAAGGTCTTGCAGAAGCTGGAGTCGATCCAAGAGGAGTTCAATAACTCGCAGACCAATGGGAACAGTGGCACGAAGGTATCGCTGGCTGACTTGATCGTTCTCGGCGGCTGTGCGGCCGTCGAAGAGGCGGCCAACAAAGCCGGACACGACGTGAAGATTCCCTTCTCGCCGGGACGCACAGATGCATCGCAGGGGCAGACGGACGTGCATTCGTTCTCCTTTATGGAGCCGGTCGCGGACGGTTTCCGCAACTATC
Organism: Acidobacteriota bacterium; assembly: GCA_043734305.1. Taxonomy (GTDB): domain Bacteria; phylum Acidobacteriota; class Terriglobia; order Terriglobales; family Acidobacteriaceae; genus Acidiflorens. The sequence continues at coordinate 4,549 of JAYTFO010000475.1, forward strand.
TTCGAAGCGGACAGCCTCTATCGGCTGAGGAGTTGCTGTTGGATCGGACGCAGTTACTGACACTGACTGTTCCCGAAATGACGGTTCTCATCGGCGGCTTGCGCGCCCTGAATGCGAACTTTGGGCAGGCCAAACACGGCGTCTTGACCAATCGTCCGGAGACGCTGACGAATGATTTCTTCGTCAACCTGCTCGACATGAATACGACCTGGGAGGCCTCTACCTCCGAAGGGGTGTACGAGGGGCGCGATCGGACGACGGGCCGAATCAAGTGGACCGGCACGCGCGTCGATCTCGTATTCGGTTCGAATTCTCAGCTCCGGGCAATCGCGGAAGTCTATGCATGTGACGACTCGAAGGAGGCGTTTGTGAAGGACTTCGCGGCTGCATGGAACAAGGTAATGAACCTTGATCGCTACGACATTGCAGAATCTCGCCGATAGAGCTTGCTTTATCGTTTGTGGCTGTCGTTGCGTTGGCGGACTTAAAACCGAAGAAGAGGTAATGAACAGCGAACTTGCCAAAGCTGGCGACTAACGGGAGTTTTCGGGTCGCACCGCGAGCGGCTGAATCTTGCATTTCACTGCAAGCTCGGCCGTTTGTTATGTCAATACGTCTGCCGTTAGCTTGACGCCGACTTCTTGCATCCGCGACCATCATCCCTGAATCCAATGGAAGAATCGCGGGAGCCTGCATGAAGATCGGCATCACCTGTTATCCCACCTATGGCGGAAGTGGCGTGGTGGCCACTGAACTGGGCCTGGAGCTGGCCCGCCGCGACCACGATGTGCATTTTATTTCCTATTCCCAGCCGATTCGACTCATCGATACGGCGTCCAACATCCACTATCACGAGGTCGAAGTTTCCCGATATCCGCTGTTTGAGTATCCCCCGTATGACCTGGCGCTAGCGACGCGCATGGCGGAGGTTTCGCAGCTTTATGAGCTCGACTTGCTGCACGTTCACTATGCGATTCCACATTCGGTGAGTGCGATGCTGGCCCGCCAAATGCTGGCGGCGACTCCGCCGCGCCGCCATCTGCCGTTTGTAACTACGTTGCACGGCACCGACATTACGTTGGTCGGCCTGGATCGTTCTTACCTTCCAATCACTCGTTTTTCGATCGAGCAGAGCGACGGTGTGACGGCTGTCTCGCAATACTTGCGCGGCCGCACCATCAGCGTGTTTGATATCAAGAATCACATTGAAGTGATCCCCAACTTTGTGAACTGCGATGAATATGTTCGCACGGCTGGAACCCAGGAGCAGCGCCGGCAGTATGCCGCGGACGACGAACGCATTCTGGTCCATCTTTCGAATTTTCGTCCGGTGAAGCGACTGCTCGACGTGATTGAGATCTTCGATCGCGTCCGCAAGAAAATTCCTTCCAAGCTTTTGCTGATCGGTGACGGCCCCGACCGCTCGCAAGCCGAGTGGCTGGCGGTGCAAAAAGGAATTCACGACCACGTGCTGTTTCTCGGAAAACAGGATCGCGTCCAGGAAAAACTGGCGATCTCGGACGTGATGCTGTTGCCGAGCGAACTCGAATCGTTCGGGCTGGCCGCCCTTGAAGCGATGGCTTGCGAGGTCGTCCCGATCGCCACTCGCGCCGGAGGCGTGCCCGAGGTCGTCGAACACGGCGTCACGGGATTCCTCGCCGACGTGGGCGATGTGGACACCATGGCGCGCCATGCCATCGACCTGCTTGGGGATGAATCGGCTTTGCGCACAATGGGGAAACGGGCTCGCCAGGGCGCCCGCGCGCGCTTCTGTACCAGCAAGATTATTCCACTTTATGAAGACTTCTACCGGCGGGTGCTGGAGCAATCGTCGTAGCCGTCAGCAATTCTTCGGAGTTTGCCAGCACTGGTAGCCGCAGGCGGATCTGCGTTCCCGCGCCTTCGCGGCTTTCGATCATCATCTTGGCAGCGTCGCCGTATAGGACTTTCAGGCGCTCCGCCACGTTCGCCATTCCGATCCCTGTGCCACTCAATTCACTCGGTTGCGGCAGCAATGCCGGGCCCATCCCGACCCCATCATCTTCGACTTCAATAATCAGCCGCGATTTGATCACCCGGCTGCGGAGCGTGATGCTGCCCCCTTCCACCTTGGGAGAAAGACCGTGTTTGATGCAGTTTTCTACCAGCGGCTGGAGCAGCATGCTGGGCACCATGACCTCGAGCGATGCGGGCTCCAGCTCTTTAATCACGCGCAGCTTGTCGCGCCCGAAGCGCACCACTTCAATGTCGAGGTAGTTGTCGATAAACTCCAGTTCCTCGCGCAAGGGCACAAACGATTCGGTGCTGTTCAACAAGCGGCGCAGGATGGTCGCCAGCTTGATAATCATTTCGCGCGCCGTGTCGGGATCGAAGCGCACCAGCGATGAAATCGAATTCAGGGTGTTGAAAAGAAAATGCGGGTTGATCTGATTCTGCAGCGCCACCATGCGCGCCTGGAGCAACAGCCGCTCTTGCTCCTCGAGCTTGATCTGGATACGCACGCTGTTGAATATCTTGAGCTCCGTCCCGACCACCATGATGGCGGATAAATAGATCGCGCCCTCCACCCACAAATTCGGATGTTCCAGGCTGAAGATATAGGTTGGCCAGAATCGCCAGATTTCAGTTTGCAGAAATCGCAAGCCTACGATGGTCAGCAAAAATGTAATCTGCCAGTCGAACAGCCGCGGGACCGGCAGGTTGCGGCGAATCCAGTTGTAGATACTGAGATCGATGAACGGCGAAAACGACCAGATGTCGTCTCCTTCCGGAGCCACGTGCCGCAACTGCCCGGCGACCAAACCGCAGAACACATCAAAAGGCAGCGCAGCCCATTCGCCGTGTAGCATCGCCGGCAGAGCAATCAGCGCGCCCCCCACGCCTCCGGCGAGGCGGCCGCAGAGTACTCCCAGCAGGACAGTCGTTTCGAGCGCCAGATCGCCTGCAAGAAAGCTGTGATTGGTCATGCGAATCCACACGCCCAATGCGATGGGGATCGCCATCCATAGAGTGAGGTAAATCTTGCGCCGCGTGTCGCGATTCTCAGAAAAAAGCAGCTTCTTGAATTCCTTCGAACGCACCAAGGCGCTGGACACGGCCGCAGCCACGCCCAGCTTGATCAGAAGATTGACGAGAATCAGCCGAGGGTCCATGGGAAAAATTCGTTCTGCAGAATCCGCGGAGTCGGGATCTACACTCCGATTGTACCTACTGCCTCTTGCAAGAGTCGTTGTACGTCGCTGCCGCGGGGGATTCCACCCTGCGCGAAGTCTCGCGTTCCGCCGCCGCGTCCGCCCACGGTTGTGAGCGCCTGCTTCAGCAGCGCGCCCATATCGGCTGTGCCCCCTGCGGACTGCGCGAATACCACGCCCGCAGGCTCAATCGTACTGGCGACGAACGCGATGGCTGGAACTCCGGCGCGGGCCACCTTCTGCGCGAATAATTTGGCGAAGCCGATATCGCGATCGTCAAATGAGCGCACGACGACTTTTGGGCCCGGCGTTTTCGGCAACTC
>JAYTFO010000476.1:0-7067 GCA_043734305.1 Acidobacteriota bacterium
CTGAAGAAGAGCTTTTCGTTCGAGGTGTATACGACCTTCTTTCCGTCGGGACTCCAAATGCTGACTTGTTCCAGCCAGGGGCCGAACCCAAGGCGGGCCGCTGCGTCGCTATTCAGCTCGTGAATCCAGATGTTGACGTGACGTCCGTCGATATCAGTCTGGTCAACCGCTACTCGTCGCCCGTCGGGCGAGAGTTTCGGATTGGAAACCAGAGACGGCGGCCCAACTGCCCCAACCTGTTTGCCATGCCGGTCAAACCAGATCAGCTGTGACTTGTTCGCCCCCCGTCCCATACCGGTCTGTGCCACCAGAGTCTTGCCCGCCACGTCGAAGACCGCAAAATTGGTCTGGGGAAAATATTGCACCGCGTCACTTAACGTATGCGGTTCACCGGTAAGCGCGTAGCTGCGAAGATCAAAGTGCTGCGCCACCAGAGCGTTGTCGCGCCAGTAAACAAGGTAGCCGGGATCGACGTACACGGCATTGGTGCTCGCGTTCACGATCGTCCGCTTCTCATCGGAGTCGAGCGCGCCCAGCATGATCATGTTCTTATCGAGCCGTCCCGAGAAGTTGCACGCGAGGTAGAGGAAGTGCCGCCCGTCGGGCAGGAACACCGGCCAACGGTGACTTACCTGGAATTGAGAAACATCCGGCTTGGTGACCGCCACCGGCGTGCCACCGGAAGACGACACCCGGAACAGCCCGCTCCACGCATCCGGCGTAAACAGGATGACGCTGTTGCGGTTCCAAGTCCCGCCGCGGCCAAACGGCGCGTCGGCCACAATTTGTGCCGATCCTCCGGAGGCAACGTCGATGGTCTTCAGCTTGCCTTGCGCAAAAAATCCGAGGGAGCGTCCATCCGGTGCCCAGAAGGGATAGGCTGCTCCTTCCGTTCCCGGCAGCACGTTCGCGCCCCGGCCTCCAACCCGGTTCGTCCAGATCACATTCTTGTTCGCCTGTTCCGAGTAGGCAACCAGAGCGACCGTTCTTCCGTCCGGCGATAGAGCAACATAATCCGCGGGGAATAGCACCGAGCTGTTGAAGTACATCGCGCCTTCGGTATGACGCGTGCCAATCCACCAAGCCGCACTTCCACCCACCAACAGCAAGAGCAGCAATCCGGCGAGCAACCAGCCCGTGCGGTCCCACAGGTTGCGCCGCGCCGCCGGTGCGACGCCGACGCCAGCCTCCACACCGTGTTCAGCGATCCATTTCAACTGCAACTTAACGTCGTGCGCCGTTTGCAGACGCTCATCGGGATCCTTCGCCAGGCAGTTCTTGACCGTGCTTTCCAGCGCCGGCGGTGACATGGGCTGCACAGACGAAATCGGTGGCGGATCGCTCGCCAGTATCGCCGCGATCGTCGAGGCCGTGGTCTTGCCCGCAAACGCCCGCCGCCCGGTCACCATTTCGTACAGCACCGCGCCCAGCGCGAAGATGTCGGAACGAAAATCCGCTTCCTTGCCTTCCACCTGCTCGGGCGCCATGTACTGAAACGTCCCGACTAGCGTCCCTTCTGTCGTCAGAGGATGGGCGGGTGCGGCCAGCGTCTGGGTGAGTCCCGTGCTGGGCGGATTCAGGGACGTCACCGGTTTCGCCAGCCCGAAGTCCATCAGCTTGGCGCCCGCCTTCGTCAACATGATGTTGCCCGGCTTCAGGTCGCGATGGACTACCCCACTCTTGTGCGCTTTTTCCAGTCCTTCGCAAATCTCGATTCCCAATTTCAAAACTTGCTGGAGCGGCAACGGGCCCTTGTTCAGTCGATCGGCCAGCGTTTCGCCGTCCAGAAATTCCATCACCAGGTAGTCGATCCCGTCCTGATGTCCTACGTCGTACAGCGTGCAGATATGGGGATGGTTCAACGACGAAATGGCGCGCGCTTCCCGGTCGAAGCGCTGCTTGGCCTCAGGGTTATCGGAAAGGTGGGTGGGCAGAACCTTGACGGCGACCGTGCGATCCAGACGAGTATCGCGCGCGCGATACACTTCGCCCATGCCGCCCGCACCAAGCGGCGACTCGATCTCGTACGGTCCGAGTTTTGTTCCGGGAAGCTGAGGCACAGGTGGGGAAGATTATAAGCTGAGAGAACCTGGCGCGGTATCGGTATCGATCAGCGGCCTTCCATCACGACATTCACTTCGCTGCCTTTGCCCGCCCCAATCAACTGGAATGCTGAGCCCCGATTGGCGGCCAGTTCCAGGTAGCCCATGCTTCCCAGGATGCCGAATACCTCTCCGGGCGTGCCTTCGGCGTAGTTGGTGCACAGGCGATTGACCTGGCCCTTGTTTCCCACCGTGATCTTGAAAGCGGGCGTCGTCGCTTCAAATAACGCCGGCAGGTCCAGCGGAGTGATGTTGGTGATGAGGTTCCCGAAGCGATCCACTTTCAGCACCACGCCGCGCAGCGTGCGTTCGTCAGTCGGCTTGGGGCGGGGTGCCTGGAAGCGGACATAATCCGTGATCTCGTCTCCGAAACGGTCAGCTCCCACTCCCTTGGACAGGTGCGCAGCCACCGGCGAAAAAATGTCGCGGGCATGAAACGTGTTGCTTTGCGGCTGAAGAAAATAATGCTCCGCGGTTACATGCCGGACCGAGATCCGCTCCTGGCGATCGTAAATCAGCGACAGCACGCCATTGTCGGGCGCCACAAACAGGTGCCGATCGCCGGTCAGCAGAATCGGCCGCCGCGCCGTGCCCACGCCCGGGTCCACGATTACCATGTGCACCGTGCCCGCAGGGTAGTAGGAATAAGCCTGGGAGATTGTCAGCGCGCCATCGAGCACGTCGAAGGCCTGCACCGAGTGATTAATGTCGATGATCTGCGCGTCGGGCGCGAGGTTGAGAATCACGCCTTTCATGGCGCCGACGAAATGGTCGTTGAGTCCAAAGTCGGTAGTCAGGGTAATAATTGAAGTACCAGCCAATCGGTTGCCTCGTTGCTGTAGGAGTGTTTGCCGGTCGGAGGAAAGTATCGGGCGGATGGGAGGGTACGTCAAGAAGGCAATTGTCGATTGTTGATTGTTGAATGAAAACTGGAGAGAACGCGAGAGGCGAGGTTGGGGGCTAATCAACAATCAAAATTCAACAATCAGCAATTGTCACTCGCACCGCAGCGCTTCGATCGGATTCATGCGCGAGGCTTTCAGCGCGGGGAAGAAGCCGGAAATGATGCCGATCATCGACAGCAGCACGAACGCAATCGTGACCGCTACGAACGAAACTTGCAGAAAAATGTCGCCTTCGTGATTGGCCGTCTTGTAGAACTCGCTGTACAACGGCATGGGAGGAATCGCCCAGGCCAGGAAGAGCGCGACCAGGATGCCGATAATTCCTCCGAAGAATGTCAGCACCAGTGCTTCCATCAAAAACTGCACGAGAATATGCCGCGGACGCGCGCCGATGGCTTTGCGCAAACCAATCTCGCGTGTGCGTTCGGTGACCGAGACCAGCATAATGTTCATCACGCCCACGCCGCCGACGGCCAGCGTCACCACGCCGATCAGGCCCAGCACCGCTTGCAGGCCGAGCGAGAACGCGGTGATCATCTGCTTGCTGTCCACCGTGTCCCACTCCGGAGTTGCCTTTTCGTCCTTGGGATCGAAGTGATGACGGCGGGCGACCACCTCGCGTACCGCAGCCAGAGCCTTCTTGTTGAGCTCAGCCGCCTGCGGCTGAAAGATGATCATCTCCGGATTTTTAAGGTTCTTCAGATCGCGGAACATTGGAAATGGGATGAATCCGTTTTCGTTGTCGGGGCCCTGGTACATCGAATCCTGAATTTTGTTTCGCATCACCCCGATCACTTCGAAATCCAGGCCGCCGATGCTGACGCTCTGTCCGACCGCGGGAGCGCCCTGAAACACCTTCTTAGCGGCGTTGTAGCCAAGTATGACGACTCGGTGATGCTCCAGAAAATCGGTCTCATTGAAATAGCGTCCGGTTTCAATATCGATCTTGCGCATCTGTCCGTAGGGAAGTTCCACGCCGCGCGTGTTCATGGAGACGACGCGCGTCCCCACTTTGTATCCGAAGTCGCGATCGATCTCTGCGCTGACGGCGCGCACCAGCGGTACTTCGTCGCGGATCGCTTCGATGTCGGCGTACTCGTACTCGACTTTCTTGCCGGCGCGCTGTCCTCCCGCTTGGAGGCTGGTCTGACCCGGCCACAGGACAATCACGTTGTTTCCCATGTTCATGAATGCGTGAACGACGCTGCCACCTAGTCCCTGCCCGTAGGCCAGCAGCAGCACCACCGAGGCCAGTCCCCACACAATGCCCAGCATGGTCAGCACCGATCGCATGCGATTGCGGTTCAACGCCAGCCAGCCTTGCGTGATGAGTTCTTTGAGTAACATGAATAAAACCAGGTGTTAGGTGTTAGGCCTTAGGAAGACCTTAGGCGTGATGATCCTGAGACCCAAGACCTAACACCTAAACCTGTTTTCCTCAATCCAACCGAATGTCGCCCGACCCTGTATGCACGGAGATCGTCGGGCCTCCGTTGCGCACTTTTCCGACTACGCTCTTCCGTTCCTGAACGCGGCCCTGCACCGTCGTGGTTACGGGATGATCGACCACCACGGCCCCGGAACTTGACGAGATGTCCACATCAAAGCCAACCTCCGACGGGACACGCAGATCCACATTGCCGGAGCCAGTGCGGACATTCCAAAGACTCTTCGGCGTACCGTTGCCGCGAATATCGCCGCTGCCCGCTTCGGCGCTGAATCCGCCATTGACGCCGCTTACCGTGATGTTGCCCGAACCGGTGCGAATCTCGATGTCGCCAGCACCCACTTCTTCGATCTCGATATCACCGCTGCCCGCCTTGATTCTCGCTGGACCGGAAAGCTCGCGGCCCCGCACGTTGCCGGAGCCAGTTTGAAATCGCAACTCGCCGGTCAAACGCGCGAGTTGCATGTCACCCGATCCAGCCTCGAGATCGACGTTGCCTTTGATTCCTTCCACCGACTGATTGCCGCTGCCACTGTGCGAGCGAACGGTCGTGTTCTCCGGGACCGTGATTTCGTAGTCCACCGAAACGTTCCGCAGATTCACGTAGTCCACCCGAATGTTGTTGCCGTTTTGGTGAACCGGAGGATTCTTCTCGAGTTCCTGTACCTCTTCAGTGTGACTGCGCTCCAACCATGACGTGCTCATGTGGATCTTGCCGTGAATCGAGACGGTACTGGTGGTGCCGCTGCGAATGACGATGTCGCCGGAGCGCGTCAGCACTTCGAGATCAACCGGTCCGTTGACTTGGAACGATCGGTCAAATGTTCCGGCGACCGACGCGAAGCCAGCCAACGCGCTGGCCAGCACGAACAACAACACTCGAACTGCACGAGAGTGAATCGACAATAGGCTATTCATAACGGAGTGACTCCACGGGTGTCATTTCAGCTGCGCGCTGCGCCGGATACATCCCCGCCGTCAGCGTGATCAACGAAAGAGTGAGTACCGAAGCGGCTACGGAAATTACAGAAACGATCGGATGGGGAACGAAGTCCGGCAAGGGCACCAGCGCAACGAGCACGCAGACGCCGATTCCGAACGCGAGTCCAAGGCTGCCACTGACCAGGGTTAGTAGCGCGGACTCGGCAAAAAATTGCCGGAGAATATCGCCCCGCGTCGCGCCCACCGCCTTGCGAACACCAATTTCCCTCGTCCGCTCCGTCACCGAGACCAGCATGATATTCATGACGCCAATGCCGCCCAGACACAGTGTGACAATGGCCACGCATCCGAAAAACAGAGTGACGAAGTCGAAAATGCGCGCCAGAATCTTGGCGCCGTCCATGGTGTCCCAAATGAACACGGCGTCTTTGTCGGTGGCCTCGAAATGATGCACGCGGCCGAGCGTGCGGCGAACTTGCAGTACCGCATCGTCGTGCGTCTCGGGTTCGCCGACCTGGAAAACGATGTCATCGAGATAGCCCCGCACAATGCCGGGCTTCTGCGGCGGAGGAAAATCTCGCGCGACCGCCGAATACGGCGCGAACAGATAATCGTTGTCCGGGCCGCTGTAGTTGGAATTCTGATTCTTCTTCTGAAGAACTCCCACCACGGCGTAGGGCACGCCTTTGATGGTGACCATCGATCCGACCGCGGGCTGTCCGGGGAAGAGTTGTTGCTGTGCTGCCGAACCAAGCACTACGACACGGCGCGCATCGCGCTCGTCCTCATCGGTGATCAAGCGGCCGGTTTCCAGTTTCAACGACCGGAAATCCTGATACGCGGGCCACATCCCGACCACTCCGCGGTTGGCGGAATTGTAGGCGCTCACTTCTGGAATCTGACGCCGCAATTCCGGGCTGACATTCTTGACCAGATAGCAGTCGTCCCGGATCAACCGGGCATCGTCGATGGTAAGCGAAATCTCGCGCCCCGCGGCCAGTCCGCCGGCCTGGGCACTCGTGCGCCCGCCCCAGACAATCACCAGATCCTTGCCCATCGTCTCCATGTGCTTCTTCTGGTCCACCGTGAAGCCTCGCCCCAGTCCCACCAGCAGGATTACCGAAGCGATGCCCCAGACGATCCCGAACATGGTGAGAAATGTGCGCAGCTTATGCGCCCGAAAGGTCGCGAAAGCCTGGCGAAATATCTCGGAGAAGGTCATTGGGAACCCAGGAACAAGGCCTTAGGTGTCAGGTGTCAGGTCTTAGGGAACCCTGGATTAATTTCACGAACTTGGTTTTCCTGAGACCTAACACGTAAGACCCGAGACCTGCTTTATTGCAGTACCACCTGATCGCCTTCCTTCAGTCCGCCCAGCAACTCCGTCTTGGCTCCGTTTGAGATGCCAATGTTAACGGCGAGCTTCTTCTTGCCTTCCTTGCCCTTTGCGTCGGGAACTTCAACCGACGCCTTTTTATCTTTGTCGTAGATGATGGAGCCTTCCGGAATCTGGAGCACTCCCTTGTGCTCTTCCAGAATGATCTCGGCGTTGGCCGTCATGTTGGCCTTCAGCACGCCTTCCGGATTGTTGATCGAGACGCGCACTTCGAACGTCGTCACGTTATCCTTCTCAACGCCCATGGGTGAAATCTTGTTCACCTTGCCCGTGAA
>JAYTFO010000477.1:0-4521 GCA_043734305.1 Acidobacteriota bacterium
AAAAGTCGTTTCCAAGCGAAGAGTGCTCACCGCAGCGGCTAAAGCCGGATTCAAAACAAAGCCTTTATCGCAGCGGTAAACCGCTGCGCCACCCAAAAAACAAGTGCAACACCGAGTTTTTCCGCAGCCCGTGAAGCCGTGGCCTTCCCGAGAGCATTCTAGAAGGTTGACTTCAAAGACCTGAGTACCTGTTGGACTGAACTCATTATGGCGAAAACGAAAGCTAAGAATTCGTCGTCTTCCGCTGCCCGTCCACTCCGTGTGGCAATTGCGATCATGGCTGCGGGCAAGGGGACGCGGCTCAAGTCACGACATCCCAAGGTTCTGCATGAGATTGGTGGGAAGCCGATCTTGGCGCATGTGATTGCGACTGCGACCAAGGTTGTGGCGGCGAAAGATGTTTTTGTCATCATCGGTCATGAAGCGGAGATGGTGCGGTCGGCGGTCGCTTCGACGGGTGTGCAGTTCGTCTTGCAGGCGGAGCAGCGGGGGACGGGACATGCGCTGATCGTCGCGCAGAAAGCGCTTGCGGATTACGATCAGGTGATTGTGCTTTCGGGCGACGCTCCGCTGATTACGCCGGAGACGATCCAGAAACTGAGCGCGTTTCATTCGGCGCAGAAGGCGGCGATGACCTTGCTGAGCGCTTCCCTCGACGACCCTACCGGCTACGGACGAGTGCTGCGCAAGAGTGCCAAGGGCTTTGACGTGCGTGCCATCGTGGAAGAGAAGGCGGCGAGCGCGCAGCAGAAGAAGATTCGCGAGATCAACTCCGGGTTCTATGCGTTTTCTGTTCCGGCTCTCGACAAGCACATCGGAGAACTCTCTACCGACAACGCGCATCACGAATATTACCTCACTGATATGGCGGCGGTGCTGGGACGGGCGCATCAGAAGGTGGTGGTGATCAAGACTGCGAATCCGGCGGAGGTTCTGGGCAGCAACAAGAGGTCGGAAATTGTGGACCTCGACGCGCGGATGCGGCTGGCAAAATGTCAGGCGCTGATGGAAGAGGGCGTGACGATTTTTTATCCGCAGACCTGCGTGATCGACAGCGACGTGGAGATTGGGCAGGACACGGTCATCGAGCCGTTCGTGCAGTTGCGGGGCAACACAAAGATTGGGTCGGACTGCCGCATCCGATCCTACAGCGTGATCAACAATACCGAGATCGGCGACGGTGTGGTCGTGCTGCCTGGTTGTGTCATGGATGATTCGCGGATCGCGAACAAGGCTACGGTTGGACCGTACTCGCGTCTGCGTCCGGGGACCGACATTGGCGAAGGAGCGCATCTTGGAAATTTTGTCGAGACCAAGAAAACCAGGCTCGGCAAGGGATCCAAGGCAAATCATCTGACGTACCTGGGCGATACTGAAATCGGCGAAGGCGTGAACGTGGGCGCGGGGACGATTACATGCAACTACGACGGCGTCCACAAACACAAGACCATCATTGAGGACGGCGTGTTCGTGGGCAGCGACTCGACGCTGGTAGCGCCGGTGCGCATCGGCAAAGGCGCTTACATCGCGGCGGCGTCGTGCATCACGGAAGACGTCCCCGCAGATTCGCTCGCTTTGGGACGGGCGCGGCAGACGGTGAAGGAAGGGTGGGCGGCTGCTAAGAGAAAGTAGCCAGTATCTAGTACCTAGTACCCAGTAAAAACCCGGGGCTGAAGCCCCCGTGTTTGGCTGGTCTGGCGGCACGGCGCTGAAGCCGTGCCCTCCCGTCCGTGCCTCCTGTTCGTGGCCTCCCGTTCCAATTCGAGAGATGCCTCAGTCCGACTGCACCGCCTCCGCTTGCATCTCGGCGTGGCAGTCGCCGCGCTGGATTAAGACAATCGCCCCCAGGATGACGGCCGTCGCCACGATGATGCGCAGGCTGATCGGCTCCGACGCCCACAGCCAGCCGACTATTACTGCGACGAGTGGATTGACGAAGGTATGAGTTGCAACCAGAGTGGGCGAGCAGTGTTGTAAGAGCCAGGTGTAGGCGGTGAAGGCGATCACGGAACCGAATGTGATCAGATAGGCGAGTCCGAGCCACGAGCGGAGCGACACTGCGCTCCAGTGCATCGCGGAGAATTCTCCAGAGACTTTAGCCGCAAGCAGCAACATCACTGCGCCACACACCAGGGGAACGGCGGTACGTCCCACGGGATCGCGGGGCAAACGCAAGCGTGGCGCGACGCATACTCCCACCGCCCACGAGGCAGCGCCGACCAGGATTGCGATCACACCCACCGTCATCGAACTGCGAGTTGTGAATTCATGCGCGGTAAGGATACCAACACCAGCCAAGCCCATCAGCAGGCCCACTCCATTTTTCCAGTTGATGCGCTGCTGACCCATGGCGGCGCCCAGCACCAGAATCCACAAGGGCTCGGTGGCTACCAGTAGCGAGGCCAATCCGGAGGCAACGTACTGCTCGGCCCAATGTAGAGTTCCGTGGCCGACCAGGAAGAAGAGCGCACCCAAGGCTGTGCCGGCGATCCAGTGTTCACGCCGTGGACGGAATCCGCGCGACCAGGCGATAGCCAGCAGGATCAATCCTGCCGTGGTGTGGCGCAGACCCGCCGTGACCAGGGGAGGGATGGTCTCCACCGCGTAGCGGATCGCCAGGTAGGTGGTACCCCACACGACGTAAATCGCAAAGAATGCCAGAGCCATCCAAAGGGGCGAGGGGCGGGCAGTGGCAGTGGCCGGCGAATTTACGGTGGTGGTCGACATAACTTGCAATACCTACTTTCACTGGTTATACTCTATCGCGTACTGTATAACCTGTCAACGTAGAGTTGGACGGTTATAATAGAATGTTGGATGAGAGTGGAATCGTGAAGTTTCAAATTATTGCCGGTGAGCTTTGTCTGGACTTCATCAATACGCTCGATGGCCGTGCTGTGCCCGAGGGGCAGCGGGAATTGGTGCCGTCTTACGAGGATCTGCTGGATTGGGCGACGCAAGCGGGAGGATTGTCCGCAGCCCGGCGGCGGGTGCTGCAACGGGAGGCCGAGGCTCATCCCAAGAATGCTGACGCCGTGCTTGCGCAGGCGGTGGAACTGCGCGAATGCCTGTACCGGATTTTCGGCCCCGTCGCGCGGAATCGGAGAGCATTTGAGGACGACCGGCGCTGCTTCAACGCATACCTGGGCGAAGCGCTCTCGCATATGGAACTGCGTCCGGCGCAAAAGGGGTTCCAGTTGGGTTGGGCGCAGACCGACCCCAGACTCGATTCCCTGCTATGGCCGATCGTACGCTCGGCGAGCGATTTGCTGACGGGAGACGATCTCAAGTACGTTCGGGAGTGCGGCGCGGGAACTTGCCGCTGGCTGTTTGTGGATCGCAGCAAGAACCACAGCCGTCGCTGGTGTGACATGAAAGTATGCGGCAACCGCATCAAGGCGAGGAAGTTCTACCGGCGTCAGAGCGGGGCAAGCAAAGGGTGAGAAGAAAGTAGCCAGTACCTGGTATCCAGCGGCTGAACAGTTTGCTGAAAGACTCGCGGCTGCGCTAGGAAGCTGACCGCAGGCGCTGAAGCGCAACCCACTTTCAGCGACTTAGCGGCACGAATAAACTCGTGCCCTTCCCGTTCGTTCCCGCCATCGAGTTTTTCAGCAAACTGTGACGCCGAGGTTGATCTTGCGGCGTTTGTGGCACGAATAAACTCGTGCCCTTCCCGTTTCGTTGACAAGGCTGAGTTTTCCTGCGGCTTGCCAGGTAGTGGGTACTGGCAACTGGCTGCTCGATTTACGGGTACTGGGTACTGAGTACGGTTTTTTGCCCCTAAGTTGCGGGACTCAGGTAACTCTGGGCGGAATCTTGCGTCTAATCAGAGAGGCATTTTTGCGTGCTATACTGCGCTCAGATGGGGCAGGAACCCTCCACAATCTCCCTGTCCAAGGAATTCGACACATGGCTGGTAGTTCTCGTCGCTCGCTGTTCCTGATTGTCTTCGTTCTGGCTGTGTTCGGCTTGCTGGGGATGGTGTTTGCGCAACGGGTTAGCCCGGCCGCAACTTCGCCCAGCACTGATTCCGACGTCCGCGACAGCTACAAGCAGTTCACCCAAGTGTATGAAGCGGTTGAGGAAAACTACGCTGAGCCGGTGAGCGCAGACAAGGCTATTTATAACGGGGCGATCCCGGGGATGCTCCATTCGCTCGACCCCCACTCGAATTTTTTCGATCCCAAGTCCTATTCCCTGCTGCGTGAAGAGCAGCGCGGCAAGTACTACGGCGTGGGCATGACGGTGGGTCCGCGGAACAATAAGGTGATCGTGATCGCGCCGTTTGCAGGCACGCCGGCGTACCGGGCGGGCATTCATCCGGGCGACATCATTGTCGCGGTGGATGGCAAAGCGACCGACAACATGAGCACGTCCGACGTTGCGGATTTGCTGAAGGGACCGAAGGGGACGACCGTGCGGATCACGATGCTACGCGAAGGCGCGGATCATCCGCTGGAGTTTGCGGTGGTGCGCGATGAAATTCCGCGTTACAGCGTCGATCTGCATTTCATGATCAAG
>JAYTFO010000478.1:0-6568 GCA_043734305.1 Acidobacteriota bacterium
AGGGTGCTAAGGCGACCTCAAACTATTGAAATTTCTGCTAGTTAGCTGTCGCCAGAGATGTTTGTATTTTAGCACAAAACAGCCCCAGTCCGGAGCCGGAATCGCACTTCTAACTTATGCTTTTTGTTGCCCTTAGCGACGTACTTTTTAGAGAATTTCGGGGGCGTGAGTGGAGTCGCGTTCGGGCGATTTGTTTGGGCACGCCCGATTCACTTCGCTTTCGATTTTTGCGCGGAAAAATTGATTCCATCGATCAGGTCATCCACCGCGTCCACGCTCTCCGCGATGAACGTGAACGTAACAATCTGCCCCTTGGCGAGCATCACCAGTGTGGTCTGATGCATGGTGAGCTTTTCGTTCAGCGGTTTCGAAAAATCGACGCGCACCATTCGTTGCGATCCAATTTCCGCTTCCGCCGGATCTCCGTCCACTTTGAATCCCTTCGCGGTCGTGAGTTCGGTCAACGGCGCAAGATAGTCTTCTGCTTTCTTTAGTCCCGGATAGGACGCCGCCTTTTCCGCGGCGATCACCACCGCCGAATTGATCGTGTCCCCCGCAGCCTGCGGTGGACGCTCAAACACTGCCAGTAAAACTTCGCCCTTGCCCGCGTCATTGCCGTCCTGCATTTCCTTGGTGCGATCCACCCACCCGTAGGGGATTCGATAGCGGAAACCGAACGCGGCGTTGCGGTAGATCGTTGCGGTGGCCGGTTCCGCAGGCTCTTTGACCGGCGGCGATTTCTGCTGAGCGGTCGCAATGCTGATTACGCAGAGAAGTGGGGCTAGCAAGGAGGTCCGAAGATTCATACGGATGGTTACAGTTTACATTGTGGGGATCGGAAGCAGCTTGTGCTCGAACTTGAACGCTTCTCACTTAGCCGCGAAGCGGCGTAAGAATACAGCCCACGGCGTAAGCCGTGGGAAACCCCCAAAAATGCGGAGCCCCAGCGGGGCGAAAGAATGTGTCCGCGAATTGAGGAGTCCGCATTTCCGCGCGGCCTTTTCTTGCGCCCCTTCGGGGCTTTGCTTCAATTCCGCGTCGCGTCCCACGGCTTACGCCGTGGGCTGTATTCTTTCGCCGCTTCGCGGCTGGACTCTCACGTGTTCCCGTCCACTCCGACCAAAGCTTTACAATCTTAACGTTCGCACAAAACCCTCATGGAACTCTCACTCACTGCCACCGAAGTCCGCGTGCTGGGATCGCTGATCGAAAAAGACAGCACCACTCCCGAGTACTATCCGTTGTCGCTGAACGCGCTGATGAATGCCTGCAATCAGAAATCAAACCGCGATCCGGTCATGCATTTGGACGAAGACGCGGTGCGCGATGCGATCGACGGGCTCCAGCAGCAGCGCATGGCTGGACCAGCCGGAGGCGCCGACAGCCGCGTCACCAAATACGAACATCGCCTGCAAGAGGTATTCAACTTCACGCGTCCGGAGATTGCTGTGCTTTGCGTGCTGTTGTTGCGCGGCCCGCAAACTCCGGGCGAATTGCGCGGACGCGCGGAGCGTCTGCATTCCTTCGCGGCGCTCGACGACGTGCAGTCGGCCTTGCAGAAACTTGCGCAGCGCGAGCCGCCGCTGGTGAAAGTGCTGCCGCGACAGCCGGGGACGAAAGAATCGCGCTGGGTGCATCTGATGGCGGGAGATGTGGTGGTTGAGGAAATGCCGCAAACGGCGGGCGTTACGTCCGGTCGTTCTTCGGTGGATGCGGAGCGGATATTCAAACTCGAAGAAGAAATGACGGCGCTGCGCACGGAAGTCGGGGAATTGAAAGAGCAGATGGAGCGGTTTCGCAAACAGTTCGAGTAGACCTCAGCTGCGTGCCGTAAAGAACCAAGTGGGCGCGGCTTCCAGCCGCTGAGGCCAGCTCTCTCCGCGGACGCCTTACAGCCAACCTCGGGGGCTAAAGCCCCTTCAAGATGGGCGATTACGGCACGACTGAAGTCGTGCCCTTCCCAAGACCTTTCCGTCCCTACAGCACTCGCTCCTGCGCATATCCCGCAGCGCCCAGCGCTGAAATAATTTCTGCGATGTGATCGGGGCCGCGGGTTTCCATGGTGATTTCGATTGCCGTCTCGCCGAGGTTCACGCCGTGATACGCGCGGTCGTAGTCGGTCTCGACGATGTTCGCGCGATGTTGCGCGAGGATGGAAGTGAGGCGATTCAACGCGCCGGGATAGTCCGGCAGATGGACGCGCAGGCGCACCAGGCGTCCGTCTTTGACCAGGCCGCGCTCAATGATGCGCGATAACAAGGTCACGTCGATATTGCCGCCGCACACCAGCACCGCAACTTTCTTCCCCGTGAAGGGCAGTTTGCGATTGACCAGCGCCGCAATCGCTGCTGCGCCCGCGCCTTCGGCGAGAGTCTTTTCGCGTTCCAGCAGTAGCAAGATCGCGTTGGCGATTTCTTCTTCTTCCACCGTGACGATGTCGTCCACATATTTCTGCACCAGCGGAAGTGTGCGCTCTCCCGCGCGGCGGACAGCGATGCCATCGGCGATCGTTGAAGCCGCGTTCACCGTGACGGGCTTGCCTTCAGCCACCGCTACCTTCATCGAGGGCAGGCGCGAGGGCTGCACTCCGAATACCTGAATTTTTGGATTCGTCTCTTTCAGGGCGCATGCGATGCCGCCAATCAGGCCTCCACCGCCGATCGGCACCACCACCACTTCAAGATCGGGATGTTGCTGGAGCAACTCCAGGCCAATCGTTCCCTGTCCCGCGATCACAGCGTCGTCATCGAAAGGATGAATGAAAGTGAGGCGCTCCGCACTGCTGCGGCGCAGGGCCTCTTCGCATGCTTCGTCGTAATTCGCGCCGTGCAGGACTACGTCCGCGCCATAGCCGCGCGTGGCCGACACTTTAATCAGCGGCGTGGTCAGCGGCATACAAATCTGCGCGCGGACGCCAAGTTTTCCGGCATGATACGCAACGCCCTGGGCATGATTGCCCGCCGAGGCTGCGATCACTCCACAGGCGCGCTCTTCCGCGCTCAGCAAAAGCAGTTTGTTGAGCGCCCCGCGTTCCTTGAAAGCGCCTGTCCGCTGCAGGTTGTCGAGCTTCAGATAGACGTGGTTTCCAGTCGATTGCGAGAACGTCTCCGAGCGTGCGCAGGGCGAAAGATAGATCGAATCTCGAATTCGGGCAAGCGCCGAATGAATGTCTTGAAGTGTAATCATTGCCGACTGCAGCCCCATTGGCGAAAGAATCTCAACATCTTACCTGAACGGAGTGGCGCGGACAGGAACTAACTCGGGTGGGGTAGGTGGAGGCAGGTGGGCCCGAGGAGCACGAAAGGATGTGTTTGTTCGGGCCAAAGTCACATGCCGTACTATGCCCTCCGACCCCCTTCAATCTTGGCCCTTCGAAACCTAGCCAGCCGCCAAACCGCCCGTCAGAATGGGGTTTCAAGGAGTTCAACCCCTGGGACTCATGAAAAATACATTTGGCGCCTCCCCCACCTCCGCCCCCGTTCCTGCGCACATTCTCCGTAAAGCCAACGCGCAGGTTGCTTTGTACAACTTACCCGAATCCACGGCCAGCCTGTTGGCGGAATGCTTCCGTCAATTTGGAATCGAGACTGTGCCCATTTCCGACGCCGATCAGGACCGCCTCCACCGGCAAAAATTCGATGCCTGCGTTCTGCCCATGAGCGAGTCGGTCGGCCACATCATTGAGCGGGCGCGGAGTTCGGCGTCCAACAGCCGCCTCGTTATTTATGGTGTGGGTGGAACTTCGCAGGATGCCATGAAGTATTCGAAGCATTGCATCAATGCTTTCTTTCACGAGCCCCTGGAAAAATCCGCCACATTGAAACTGCTGCGCTCCACACGTCCGCTGGTGCTGTACGAATTCCGGCGCTACGCCCGGATTCCGGTCGCGACGGAAGTGGCGGTGGTGACCGCCGACAGTTCGCGAATCGTCGTCACCAGCCAGGAGATCAGTGCGGGCGGCATGTCGCTGAAAGGCACGGCCAGCCTGGAACCCGGCCAACCCGTGGAAGTGTCGTTTGCCCTGTTGACGCTGCCCCGTATCACTCTGCGCGGCCAGGTTACGTGGAAAAAGGCGAACAAGACTTTGGGCATGCGCTTTGACGCCACCGACGAACGCCGTCGGCGCTTGAAAGATTGGATCGCAGCGTACTTGGATTCGTAGGAGAGCAGGTGTTGGGTCTTAGGTGTTAGGTCTTAGGAAATCGCAGTCGCTTGGATTTGAAACCTGTCTACGTGCTGGGTCTTCGCTTAGACACGCGGCTTGCCGCGTCTCCCTGTCCACTCGCGATTCCGCGCTCTTCCTAACACCCAAGACCCAACACCTAACACCCAACACCCAACACCTAACACCTAACACCTAACACCTTTCTTCTGCACTAGAATACCTGCATGAGTTCTTCTCCTGTTGCGGCCGAGCCACCGCGGAAACCGGTTTCTGAAACGCGCGAGTTTTCTCTGCGTGAAGGATTTCTGCTCTGGCTCATCAGCTGGGCGGGATATTTTGTCATCGCGCTGCTCGGGTGTACTCTGCGCTGGTCAATTTCCTGGGAAGACGAATCGCTGCCGCCCAACGCGCCTTTTGAAAAACCGGCGATCTACGCTTTCTGGCATCGCTCGGTGTTGGCCGCGTCGTGGATCTACCGAAACTGCGGTCTCGTCGCCATGGTGAGCCGCAGCTTTGACGGCGAATACCTGGCGCGGATCGTCGAGCGTTTGGGATTCACTGCCGTGCGCGGTTCCAGCAGCCGCGGCGGCGAAGGAGCCTTCATCGGAATGAAGAGGGAAGTGGAACGAGGCGCTGCCGCAGCCTTCACTGTCGACGGGCCGCGTGGTCCAAAGTATGTCGCCAAGGCCGGCCCGGTTTGGCTCGCAAAGGCGACCGGCCAGCCGATGGCTGCTTTCTACGTTGCCCTGAGCAACCCCTGGGTGCTGAACACCTGGGACGAACTCATGATCCCGAAGCCCTTTTCGAAGGCGCTGGTCCGCGTCAGCCGAAAAATTCTTATCCCACCCGACGCCGATGAAGCCCAGATGCGCGACTACCACGCGCAACTGCAAGCATCGCTCGAACGTGTCACCAGCTTCGCCGAGGAAAACGTGAATCAAGTAGGCTCGGAAGCATTGCCGATCGCCAAGCGCTGACTTTCTGTCCACCTCAAAATGATGAACAATTTTCTTATGCGCTGCGGCGGTTGGCGATTTCATTTTTTTGATCGCTCGTCCGTTTTCGAAAGACGCCGCGCACGCCGTCCCGCCAGCGTTCGTCAATCCCCAACAACTCCCATTCAATTTCTGGTGACAGGTAGCGCAGGATGGTGTCGGTGGCGGGATGCACGTGGAACGCAGGCGCAACCAGCAGCAGCAGCGGTTTCCGCGGTGAGAGTTCGAGGCCGGGAAAGTATCCGAACTTGCGAAACTCGCCGCGATCCTGATGCCACGTGACTCGCGACCAGTAGTCCACGCCCTGCAAGGGCAGATGAATATCTTCGTCGGCCTTGAGTTCCACCACCGCCAGCCGGTTCTCGCGAGTGAGCGCGAGCACGTCGATCATGGCGCGGTCGGCGGCCGAGAAGGCGGGCACCTGCGAATAGACGCAGTCCGTTCGCAAACGTCCGTCGAGCGCTTCGACATCCTTGAACACCACTGACTCCAGCCAGCGCTCCGGATGCATGCGCCAGAGCGGGTGCGGCTTGGGGCCGTCTTTGTGGCGGATGGTGGCGGCGAGCCGCAGCAGATCGACGAATTGCGATTCATTGTGTTCGTCGAGCACACGCTCTTCGGCCCCGATGCCGAAAGCGATTTCCTGTCCGCTCTGGAAATTTCGCGGATCGTGCGCGACCCGCGCCTGCGCAAACTCCAGTCCACGCAGTCGAAACGAAATCAGCGCCGGCGAGAGGATGGCGACGTCACACTGCGGCAGAATGCCGCGAATGCGCGCGATGGAGTCGGCGAAGCGCTCGCGGGTTGCGGTTTCATCGGTCGCATGCACCAGGCGCGTGGCGAGATTTCCGCTGGCGACGATGTCGGCGGCAGTGAGCGCATCCTCGCGCTCGTCGAATTCATGCAGCTGCCATTTCGCGGCGGTGGGATGCAAATGCGACATGCGTTGCTGCGTCAAGGCGGCTGTACCCTTGGGCACAATCATCACCAGCCCTTCGACAACGCGGCGGTCCTGTTGCGCCATCCGGCAGCAGTCCAGCCAGAGCAGCCCGCAGGTTAGAGCGCCGTCGATGGTCGTCTGCGTTTCCTGTGCGTTCACTCCCACCACGGCCAGGGCGCGCTGTCCCTGCTGGAGCAGACCGCGCAGGTATGAAGGCCCGAAGGAGCGGTGGAGGTCCATGCTGGTCGTGAGGCGGGCGACTGTCCATCCGGGAAAATGCCGCTCCAGCGCTCGCTGGATGCGGGCCGCATAGGCGACGCGGGCGGTTTGCCGTGCCGCGGGCGTGCGCCGGTCGCGGTCACGATAGAAATCGAGTTTGGTGGGACGGTTCTGTCCCATGCGCTGCACTTGCAGACAGAGCGTTGTACCTTTTGTTTCGGCGTCGAGCACGCGGCGTACAACGTTGCG
>JAYTFO010000479.1:0-7926 GCA_043734305.1 Acidobacteriota bacterium
CGTCATCCAGCCACAATCTGCGGGCACAAAGCTCATTGCGCCCGTGGTCCCCAGCAGGTGCTAGTCTGGCGTAGCAGCCATGAATAACCGTGCAATCCAGGCAGCTTGGAAGTATCACGATGGCAGCAAGCACTCCTACTGGAGTATTCGTAATCATCCTCACTCCCTGGACTGGGCGAATCGGCCGTTGCCTTTCAAAATTTACCCAAAGATAGAGCCTCTACCACTGGCGCGGGAGGTTTCGCAAACAGGGGTGGCCGTGCTCTCCGCAATCTCAGAACCGATGCCTTCGTCGCGGGTTGATTCGGTCCCTGGCGTTCAGGATCTGGCGCGCCTCCTCTATTTCTCGGCAGGGATTACCAAACAGCGTGCATATCCAGGTGGAGAAATCTACTTTCGCGCCGCAGCTTGCACCGGAGCTCTCTACGAGATCGAACTGTATGTCGTGAGTAGCGATCTCCCGGGTTTGGACGCTGGCGTGTATCACTTCAATCCGGCGGATGTATCGCTACGGCTTCTGCGAAAAGGTAATTTTCTCGGAAACCTGGGTCGGGCGACGGCGATGGAACCCGCGGTGGCGCACGCACCCGCGACGATCATCTGCACCGGAACCTACTGGCGGAACGCCTGGAAGTACCAGGCGCGTACCTATCGCCATTTCGGTTGGGACAACGGCACGCTGCTGGCAAATATGCTGGCCGTGTCCGCGGCTTCGGGGCTGTCGGCTAAGATCGTGCTAGGGTTCGTGGACGCCGATGTGAACCGCCTGCTCGATCTGGATACACGGCGCGAGGTTTCCTTGTGCCTCGTACCGATCGGGCACATATCGGAGAGTTCGCTGCCGGCACCGAGGGAGGCTCCGGCGCTTGGCTTGGAGACAATCCCGCTTTCACAGCAAGAGGTCGAATATCCCGCCATGTTTGAGATGCACGACGCGTCTTCGGTTGAGTCTGTAGAGGAAGTAAATCAGTGGCGCGCCAAGCGACCAGTCCCTCCATCTTCCGCTCTAGCGGGCGACGCAGTTCGCCTCCCGCGCCTGCCGGAAGAAGAACAACCGAAGGACACGACCGAGGAGGTAATCCTGCGCCGCGGCTCTACCCGAACGTTCGATAAGGCGGCATCCATTACACTGGCACAACTCTCTTCCATTCTCGACTACGCCACGCGAGGTCTTCCGGCTGACTTCCTTGAGCCGCCCGGCGCGCAGCTAAACGATCTTTACCTGATCGTGCATTCAGTGCAGGGGCTCAAGCCGGGCGCATACTTCTTTGGGCGTGAGCAGAACACCCTGGAGCTTTTGAAGGAGGGAGAATTTCGAGCCGAGGCCCATCATCTTGGTCTGGAGCAGGATTTGCCGGCGGACGCCTGCGTGGACATCTTCTTTCTCGCCGATTTAAAACCAATTCTGGAGCGATACGGGAACCGCGGCTATCGGGCCGTCCAGTTGGAGGCGGGCGCCATCGGCGGCAGGATCTACCTGGCTGCGTATGCCCAGCACCTGGGTGCGACCGGGCTGACCTTCTTCGACGATGATGTAGTTAACTTCTTTTCACCGCACGCAAAAGACAAGAGTGCCATTTTCCTGCTCGCGATTGGCAAGCCCCTGAAACGCAAACCACAGTAGGCCAACTGTCGGATTGTCGGCTAACCGGAAACTATCCAGAAACGGGGTTCTGGGAAGCCACAGTGCTTCTGACTGGATTGTCGGCTATTCTGAAGTTATCGCGACCCGTGGGGCATATTCTTAGCTAGTGCGCCCGGCGCTTTGCCTTGATCAGCACATCTACTGGATCCGGCTGTCCATTCCAGAAATCCAGTCGGATTCGACCATCCGTCGTCTGGGTCACTATCGCGGGAATCGAGCTGGATGTCAGGTACCATCCCTCCGGTACCACCACGGCGTTGCGGGGACGTCCCAGGCTCCGGTCAAAGACCAGCGTGTCTTCATCCAGGCGGTAGCTCGCGGGTGCTGTATACGTTTCTGAAATTCGTATGCGGACATTCTGCCCCGCCTTGACCGCCGAGAAGGGAATGACTACCACCTCTACGGCTGTGCCAACCGGTTCTCCGGCATCAATTTTTGCGGCCGCCAGTTCTGCTCCGGTCATTATTTTTGTCGCCAGTTTCTCGCCCGTGTCGAGCATGTAGGCGGACGGATCCGCTACTTTGCTGCCTGTGCGGACGACGTTGAAGTACCTGTCCACTCCTGGACGCGACTCTGTGTAATCGTGATAAAGACGGAATGCGTGTGTTTCCGGCTGCTGCAGGAAGTAAACAATCTCTCGGTCCTGGTGTGCACGTTCCGAAAGACGCTCTTGCTCGGTTTCGCCCTCGAACGGCGCTTCCCAGCTTTTTGCCGAACCCGGTGACCGTGGCTTGGCCGCAGCACCGGTCGGTGCGCCCAACTTGCCTTTCACGACCAGCGGAGCCTCCGCTCCGCTCCCATTCATGAAGCTGATTGCAATCCGTCCATCGGGTTCTGCCAGAACCTGTGACGGCACGTTACACGCCACCAATTCATAGCCCGCCGGCAGCACCACGCTGTTGCGCGGGATGCTCAGCGACCGATTGAAGACTATCGTATCGCCCTCGCGGTAGAAACTCTTGGCATCCTTGTACGTCTTCAGGATCAGCAGGCGCGACTGTCCTTCGGGCGGTACCGGGCGTGGCAAGTACACCTTGATGTAATCCACCGACGTGTCTTCGCCCTTCATCAACGGATCCTTCACCGCCTCCTCACCGCTTACGACTTCAAACCGCAGGGGTAGTCCGGTCATCACGTCAACCACCGACTCGCCACTGGCGACGCTGCCCTTGCGGATCGGGTTGTAGTAATACTCCGCCCCCGCTGTGGTTGCAGTCACCTCATAGCGGATCGCGAAACTTGCGGTCTCCGGTGCCAGCAGTTCGTAGCGCGTGTACTCGTCCGTTTCCGTTTGCACGAGTGCTCCCGCAGCCGTCCCTTGTCCGCATGCGATCCCCGTGGCACACAACAGAAGGAATAGCCACTCAATCATCGTGGGCACGCAGAACCTCCCTTTCATCGCAAGCACTCTATCATCGCTGTCCGGCAAAACAAGGTCGAGGAAGAATGCCGCGGTCAACGCCGTGGGCGAGTATTACAGTTACTCTGGTCATCTTTTGCTTCGGTACCGGCGCCGCACCTTGTTTTCACGTGCCCACTATGCATGCTGAGGAGAGCGGGTCGGTATTGGGAAACACGCTTGTGACTACCGAACTATCAACGTCTGTTGATTGGCCACAAACGGGCTTCGCGGAAATTGGCCAGATCGGTAATGATAAGTCGGCTTGTATGAATCGATTTACCAGTCGGTTTAACCTTAGCGGCACGCAGCTGGGCCCTGCAAAACTGCATGTGACTCATTCCAAAGACGAAATAGAGTCCTGAGAGTGGGTTTAATATTTCAGCTAACCTATTTATTTTCAATAATATGGCGGAGAGAGTGGGATTCGAAACCATCGTTCAACGTAGTTTCATGTAGTTAGCTGGCGGCAGATGGCATCTAACGCGGCTAGTTCCATGCAATGTAGCGCTAACGGCACGGAAACGGCACGGGCAGTGGAAGGTTCTCTTGGTTGTAACGACCTGATTAATTATTGGTGACATCGTGATTTGATCGGCATTGAGGCGGGCGGTTGCCCGCCGACCCCTTAGAGGGCGCAGGTGGTGCTGTATGTACCTCTAAGCCCAGAAACTCCTGATCTTGCCCAAAAACCTCCTATTGCAGACCTTACTGCCGATGCCCGGAGCGATGATCTCGTCCTGTTCGCTTACGGTCGGTCGCTGGGACGTTCCGTGACCCGTGGCATCCCACAAAACACCCTGGTCTCAACCACAGTTATAGCGCACAGAACACCCAGACGGTCAATTCGCAGGCCGCCAGTCTCGCTTCGCTAGAACTCCACCCTTAGCGCAACCTGCATCACGCGCGGGTTTGTCAGGGTCTGAGTATAGACGCCGAACGTGCTTACCTGATCAAGGCGGTTGCCGATCGTGTTCACGTCGAAGCGGGTGCTGTTGGTGACGTTAAAGACGTCCCAGCGGAACCGCATACCCAGGCGTTCCGTTAGATCGAACAGCTTTGACAAACCGGCATCCAGGCCGAGGTAGCCATCGCCCCGCAACGGATTGCGCGTGCCGGATTCTCCGGGATAATCCACGCGAAACGCGCTCAAGACTGCATTGGCATCGGCAAACGCATTGGGACCGCTGCCGCGCCGCAAATCTGAACCGCTCAGCGGACGCTTTTGCATCGCCCAGCCTTCGATGTCCCATTTGTTGGCCAGGTGGAACCTTCGTCAACCGTCCAAGGCAAGCCACTGGTCCACCGGAACAGGCCATTCAACTGCCAGCCGCCGATCACAGCGTTCACGATGCGGTTCGCGCCTGCTCCGAAGCGGCGTCCACGCCCGATGGGCAGATCATAGATCCAGTTCGCGTTGAGTTGATGGGCGGGGTTGAAGTCTGAGACTCCGCGCAACTGGGACGGATTCCACGTATTAATGATCTGTGCCTGGTTATTACCGCCGGACGTCGGAATCCGCTCGGCTTGAGACGTCCAGTCCAGCGACTTCGACCAGGTATAGTTCACGCCACCTTGCAGTCCGCCGCTAAAGCGTTTCTGCAACGTGACCTCGAGACCGTTGAAGCTGCCCAATGCTCTTCGCGCTGCTGGAGATGATCCAATCTCAACGCCACGGCTTCATGCCGCCTCAAGCCGCACGCGAGCAGCAATGCGAGCAATGCTCGGTCGCGTTTTCCTTTCAGTCGTTGATGATCGGGTGCTTGCCAAAGTGCTTGGCCTTGCTCAGCAGTCAGCCAATTGTCAAGGCGCACTCCCAACTTCTTCACGCCTTTAACGCGGCGAAGACCAGCCGCCAAATCGGCGCTGAGGAGACCGCAGTCGGCGGCCTCGTATGCGAGCCGACGTACGGCACCGAGACGTAGGTTGACGGTGCCAGGTGCAAGTTGACGGGATTCGAGATGAGAGCGGTAACGCAAGACCACGATCCTATTAAAGGCCAAGCGCGGTTCCGAACAATACCAGTCAACGAATTCATCGATGGCGTGACGATAACCCCGTTGGGCGTCCAGGCTGGTGAGGCTATTCAAGACTGCGGCTTTGGCGTGCTCGAGGTCTGGCAGGCGCAGGACAGATTTTGTGGTAGTGCGTTTTCTTCGTGAGTACGGTTTCCGCTTCACGACCGATGGCCTCCATGCCACCGATCAATGATCGGGTGATGTCGCGGCGGTACGGTCAGAGTTGCCCGTGATTGAGGCGCAATCCGCTTCTTGATAGCGGCCGAACGGAGTACGGACCGCGTCACAGATAAATGCGTCGTTCATAGAAATTGGAATGCGGCGTAACCTTTCGCGCGGCGTGTCAAACCTAAACCGCTTCGATTACGCTCATCTCCGTGCGGGTCGGGATGATCCGGTTTAACCGGAGACCCGCCGAGTCGAGCAAGGCGCGGTATTCCGCCTCGGTCCGCTCGCGCCCGCCCGTCATCACCAGCATATTCAGATCCATGTACTTACTAAAGGATGTGGCCGCGCCGGGCTGGATTACCGCTTCCACCAGCAGGACCCTGCCGTTCGTCGCCATGGCACTCCGGCAGTTCTTGAGAATCGCCGCCGACCGCTGGTCATCCCAATCGTGAATGATCCACTTAAGCACATAAGTGTCGCCCGCCGGCACCGACTCAAAGAAACTGCCCGCGGCAATCTCGCATCGGTCCGCCAGACCCTCCGCCTTGAACCGGCGCCGCGCTCCTTCCGCGACGTGCGGGAGATCCGCGAGCACCCCGCGCAGTTGCGGTTTCCCCTCGAGAATCGCCGCCAGAAGAGTGCCATCGCCCCCGCCGATGTCCACGACCGTCGCGCTGGAAGAAAAATCGTAAGCGGCGACAACCGCAGCTGCAACCACGGAGCTGAAGCTGGACATGGCTGCGTCAAAAATCTTAGCCTCGTCCGGATGCTCCGCCATGTACTGCCATTTGCTCGCGCCATAGACCTGGTTGAAGGCAATCGCGCCTGTCTCCACGCTGTGCAGCACTTTCTCCCAGGCAGGGTAGTGATTCTCTCCGAGTTCCTCGATCGCAAAGTAGCGCAGCGATCCGGGGACATCGGTCCGCAGTGTGGCGCCAAGCGGCGTTAGCGCAAAACGTCCCCGATCGTCTTCTGCGAATACACCAACACTGTCCAGGGCTCGCAACACCCGGTAAAGTGAGGGCGCGTGGGTGCCGGTAGCCTGCGCCAAATCCGCGCTGCTCTTCGGTTCGTCCTTCAGCAGATCGGGAATGCCAAGCTTGGCCGCAACGTACAGCGCTCGCGACACCCAGAATCCCTGGATCAAGTGGAGCATCGCTAGCGGGGGCGGTAGTTCACTTGGTTGTGCGTGTGTGGACATCATTTTCCTCCTTCACCGCCGCTAACGTTTATCAACCAGGATAACACTGTCCTTAGATCACTACCTTCGCGTAGCAGGTTCCGTAGCCTTCGACCCCAAGCTCTCATGGTGATGGTCGTGGACGAGTGGTCGGCTAACCTTACCTTACAGGATTAGGGAAGGGTTGCAGGTGAATGCAGGAGCAATGCGGGCAGCCCAAATGTAGGACATGGCGACAATGAGTCCAAGCCGATGCCCGGCGGGGTAATACTCTTGCACCGGGAGCGCCCACAGGCACGTCATTCGTACGATACGATCATCTGTTGTGATAGCTTATCGCCGGGCCTGCAAGACTCGGATGGCTTCGCGGAGGTCGAATGAAGATCAGACGAGTGGTTACAGGACACGGCGCGGATGGCAAAGCGAAATTGGCAAGTGACACTGAGGTGGATGCCCTGACCGTTGCACTATTGCCCGGAATGGAATTCCACCGCCTCTGGGGTGCGGACGCGGCGCCGACGTTCCCCGATGATGGATCGCCTTACCCGTCCGTGACCTATTTCCCACCCGTGGGCGGATTCCGGTTCGGGTTGTTCACGCTGCCTCCCGACGGCACAGCCGCCGCTGCACACATTGACGTGGAAGTGGCTTTGAAGGAAGCCGAAGAAAAATTGCCTGGCGCCATTGCCCACCTGGAGCCTGACCAGTCGGGCATGCATACGACGGACACCATTGACTTTGAGTATGTCGTTTCGGGCGAAGTCTGGGTGGAACTGGACGATGGTGTCGAAGTGCATCTTCGGGCAGGCGACACGGTGGTGCAAAACGGAACGCGGCACGCTTGGCGCAACAAGAGTTCTAAGCCGTGCCAAATGGTCGTCTGCCTTATTGGAGCCCACCGTAAATGAGGCATGAGCCGCATGACCGTCTACGAGGACAGAGGGTTGGCCGAAGACGGCCATTGGACAAGTGAAATCCGCGCAGCCGACTTGTCATCAACTTGCCGGGAAGCACCCTACCCCGGATGTGCCTTCAGCAGTTCCGTCCAGATCGTGGGAAGACCGGAAGACCTTCCCTTACCAGTAAGGTAAGGTTTGCCCGTGAGAACGAAGCCGCTGGCGCGGCGGACGCTGCCGCGTGGGTGATGTCGGCAGTCCTTGATTTTCTGCTCAGATAATTGAGGGTCACTAAGGAGGTCCCTGTGACCCATCTACGCAAAATGATGCTGGAAGAACTCCAGCGTCGTCATTATTCTGAGGCTACCACGCGGCGTTACATTCGCTTCATCGAGCGCTTCGCTCAGCACTTCCACCGCTCGCCCGATCGCCTGGGACCGCAGCACATCCGCGAGTACCAAGCGCAGCTCTTCACCCTGCACAAACTGACTCCCGGTTCGGTGACCAACCATCTCTGCGCACGAGGATGCCCGTTAGTTCGTAGAAAGTAGCGACTCTCAACCCCGGTCATAATGACCGAGGGTAGTTTTTCTGCCAAGAAAAAAGGAGAGAGTCGCTAT
>JAYTFO010000480.1:0-3690 GCA_043734305.1 Acidobacteriota bacterium
AGAACCTTAATCCGAAGCAAAAGAGGTTTGACCAGGCTTGGCCCATGTTTGGCGCGTCCTGACGGAACATTGATCCGGAGCAACTGAGACTTGCTCCGGCCAGCGAGCCGTTTTTGGACTCCGTGTTCGAGAGGAGGGCATAGCATTCAAGATCATCATTCATTGCAAGGCGAACGGTCATCATACTTGCACGATTCACAGACTGACCCCGGCCATCCCCTCCGAGATCAGGAGCCGCACGCTTGCCGGCGAGCCCGACGAAGCCGTCCTGAACTGGGCGCACGAACACGGCAACCCGCGCACCGACGAAGAGTGCCACATCTGGAACCGATTCATCGCCAAGCTCGGCTGGCGCGACGAACGCAGCCACGTCCTCCCGCAGCGAATCCAGGAGAGCGGCCTTACCGGCAAACCGATCGAGACCCTCATCGACCACATCGAATTCGACGAAGGCCGCGACCCCGTCGCCGAGCGGGCTTGGGAAACGATCTGAAGCAGGCTCGCGAGAATCTCCGCCCACTTGTTTGACACTAAGCTCTGACCTCGTCCGCTGCGATTCAGCTGTGCTGCAGTTCCGCGCGGCCACATTACACTCTTCCTTCGAGAAAGAATACGCTTGTTCGGCGAGGGCCCCCCTGCCTACGCTGCGGCTATGAACCGTTCGTTACTTCGACCGCTAGCGATTGTCGCATTGTTCCTCACACTGTTTGCGGTTTTAGCCGCTGACAGTCAGGCAGCCGCTGCTGCGAACGCCAACAAGATTGCGTTTATCGGATTTGACGATGCGGGGAGCCAGTTGGGACCGATGATGCAGCCGATCCGAGATGCACAGTTGAAGCTTTGGCAGACCGGTCAACCGATCACCTTTCACCTCCTGCACTTCGGAGACGCTGGTACGAATTCCGCTTCACGCGCGTCGCTGATTGATCAGGTCGAAACTCTCGTTCGACAATTAAAGGCCACGGGATGTCACAAGATCGTCCTGCCGGACCGCTCGACCTTCCTCGCGCCTTTTATTTTAGGGACCGAAGGATCGCTCACACAGCCGATTGACGTAAGGCACGCCAACACCGTCTTCGCCACGGTCTGTCCTGGAACACCCGCCGTCGACCAAGCGTCGAACGTATTTCGATTCTGCGATGTGAAGGTCGACTTTCTCAGCAACCTTTACTCGATGGTTACCCCTGGCGGCACAATCCTGGTTCTGTTCCAAACCGGTGATGTTGTCTCCGACAATTTGCGCGAGACCGTACAGATTCGCGCGGGGCAGCTGAGTCTTGCTTACTCCGAACAAGGCATCGCCTTTAACGGAACGAACTTCAGCGCGTCTGACCTTTCGGCGGCAGCGAACCAGATCGCCTCGCTTCCACCCGGATCGATCGTCGTTCACGTTGTCAACGGCGCGTTGTCGTCCGCCTATACCGCCGACGCGTTGGCCCAAGGGCAAATCTTCGTGCCGACGGTCACCCATTTCGCGGGAAACTTCTTCCCGTCAACACCGATTCCGGTCGATCTTCAGCTCGGCGCCAGCCCGGTGAGCGAGCCATCGCTCGAAATGGAAAAGATCGGATTCCCAATCACGGATGAAGCGTTTGGCGCCGACCCGCGCGAGAAGCTCTTCATCGAGATCTTTGGCTGGATGGCAAACAACGGGAAATTTATCGGGGTCGACGACCATCACCTTCAGTTCGACCAGTACGGCACGCGCATCGCCTACCAGATCGATGATTCCTACGTAGCCGCGAACACGACGGCTGTAGCGGTTACCAACCAGCGCCAAAATCCACGGTGGCTGGCGGAACGATTCCCATGGTCTTGGAAATCAGTGTTTAAATAACAGCGGTCACAAGGACCCTGCAGCCGCGGTGCCTTCTTGTTCGCCGCACAGTTTAGCGGATATCGTCGCCCACATGGCAGCTTCCACCGTGGCCCAATACCTCGCCGCCCTCCCCGCGGATCGCCGCGCGCGCTCCATTCGCGATGCGTTCCGGCAGCATTTCAGCCTTTCAGCTTTCAGCGTTTCAGCTTTTCAGAAGTTGCGTCCGCTTCAAATCGTTGGAGGACCTGGCTCTCGGCGTACGGTTCGCAGGGCGCGAACTTTACGGCGGGAGGCCATGAGCTTTGGCGAGTTGGTCTAGGGAAGCCGGCGCCGCGGTTTTGGTGAAAAACCGGTCGGCCGCACCGTGGCGCGTGTGTCCGCGGAAGAGCACATGGCCAATTACCAGGCGGCGAGGGCGCTCGTGGGCAAGGGAAACTCCGAAAGAGTTCGCGAGCGGGGCAGCAGCGCAAAGAAGCGCGCCAAGAAGTCCGCGGTGAAGAATCACGCCGCCATGCGGTAAACTCTAAGGCGGGTACATTATTGATGCACTAGCGGGAGCGTAAAACGAAACCAAAGAGGTGATCCTGGCGACCCGGCTTCAGCCGCTGTGCTTGCGGGCCGGGGATCGCTCCTCATCTAGACGACTGGGGACCGAAGGGCGGACACGAATGGCCCTACTGGCATCACCAGATGTGGGAATACGTGGGCGCGCATTTCTAGAAACGGTTCGGCACAGGCGAGCGACTCCTCCATCAGCTGCAAACGACAGCCCAAAGAGGCCATTGCTACCGTTATCATTTGTCCGGTTTCGGATCCTTTGCGTAAGCCGATCGCAGAATGTGGCTCACGCCTATCGGTGTTCCCGGAAAATCCTTAAAGCCCAGCTTTATCCTCTCGGGATGGGTGTCGTGGCACGAAAAGCAATGCTGATCCGACTGGGTAAAAGTCTCGATAGTCGAGTTAGACATCTTGCGTTCACCGCCGAATTGATCTTCATCGCAATTGTCCGCTCGAATAAAGCCAAAGTTGCGAGGAGGGAGCATACCCAGACTCTTCTGGCCAAGCTTCGGAGGATCGTTAGGCTTATTCATCCATATGGCGCCGAGCAGGAAATACGATTTCAGAGGGCTCGCTTGGGGAAGAAAGCCATGAATCGAATCGTTCAGCGGATTTAATTCTTCGCCGGGTTTGTCTTCGCCGCCATGACTGAATTCGCGGAAGACCTGCGTTATAGGAGCAAGAGTCTGAGCTTGGGCGTCGACCAAATGCAGCAATTCGTCTCCTTGCACGCCTCTATTCGCCTTGTTGCAGTCTCGCGCCGGAGTGCCCTTCTTGTAGAACGTCCAGTTCCTGCTGTTATCCACCGGCTTTGACCGGTCTGCAGCAGCGTCAGCGGGAAGATCAGGTGCGTTATCTTCGTGTTCAAATGTCGCCCAGATGAACTCGGAATGTCCCTTGGTCACAAACACTACGTGAATGCCTACGAGCAACACTCGCTCCGGGCGGGGCATTTCCGGGTGTATTTCGAGTTCCCCATGTGCATTCGTGAGTAGCGTCGGAACGTCAGCATCGACCGCGATGTAATGGTCTTCCGCCTCGCCCGGTTGTTTAACCCGCCACGACGACTTCAGTTCCATCGCGCCCGCGGGAAATACATCGTCCGGAGTCGCGGTTGCCAGATTGCTGGCATTCTGAAAGCCCTTGCTCTTCACGTAATTGCCAAACTCGTTATTCACATGCTGGGCAAAATAAACAACCCGCCCGTGCTGATCAACGAGAGCGCCCAGCTCGCCGGCCTGAACGATTCCATTATTGATAACGGTCCTTTGTTGCTTCGCCAAGCGCGGCGCCAGACCGAGCCGTTTTATCGC
>JAYTFO010000481.1:0-1665 GCA_043734305.1 Acidobacteriota bacterium
GGCGGCCTGCATTGCGTCTGAGGGCACCCATCCCTTTCGCGGGACCGCCGCTTCGATGATTGTGTTCCCCGTCGCGCCGGACTACGAACGGCATCCTGAGTATGGCCGCGATTTGGACTACACCATGGGCGAAATCGGGGTCGCAGGACACTGGATCAAAATTTTGCTCCACCACCTGTTCCTCTACAAAGCGCGTTTGCGACCGGGTTGGCCAATGATTCCGGAGTGATTCATGAGCAAGCCAATAAGCGAATACACGCCGCCAAAAGCGCAAATGAAGCCCGCTTTCTATGTCACTAAGCCAACACGCATCACTGCTGTTTTTGCGGACATTCCTTCCGTGGCAAATGTGGCGATTTGCCTGGATCAACCTCAAGATGCTGAGAATTATTCGCAAGAGCCACAAGAACCCTTGAGGGATAAGGCTGCTCATTCGCGCGTGGTCACCAGTTGCTTGCTTGTATGCCACTCCGCGAATCAGCGATTTCTCGTAACAAATGCTCTGGTTATTCATTTATTCGTGTGGCTCCGAGGACAGGAGCCCGTAGGAGGTGCAAGTGATCACGGCTAAGGTTCAGCTTACTCAGCCACTCAGGGCAGGGCGGCAGTTCGCCGCCACAACTGGTAGCGAACACCACATGTTGCTCGACGATGCAGCCGGGGATACCGGTCCTAAACCCATCGAATTAGTCGCAGTAGGCCTGGCTGGCTGCACGGCATTCGACGTCATTACCGTTCTTCGCCAGAAGTATCACCAGAAAGTCACGGGATATGAAGTGAGGGTTGAGGCCGATCAGGCAGACCGTCCGCCGCAGGTGTTTACGACGGTGAGAATCCACCATGTAGTGACCGGCTTCGATATTGACGCGACAGCGGTGGAACAGGCCATCCGCCTTTCCGACGAGAAGTATTGTTCGGTCGGATCGATGGTGCAAAAGACGGCCAGCTTTCATACTACGCACGAGATCGTCGATGAAAAGACGGAGTGGATGAAGCCGCTCGTGGCCGCCGGAGTGGTGTCTTGAAGATCACCTCCAAGTCCGCGTTGGCTGCGATCACGTTGCTAGGACTGCTGCAAGTGGTCTGGGGGCAAGAGGCGGCGGAACCCGTCCCTCTTACCCTGCAGCAGGCGGTGAAAATGGCGTTGGAAAAGAATCCGCTGCGAAAGGCGGCGGTTGCGGATACGAAAGTGACGTCGGCCGACGTGCGCGTGGCACGATCAGCGCTTCTGCCACATCTAACGTTTTCCGAAACCGCTACCCGTGGAAACGATCCGGTTTACGTGTTTGGCACCAGACTACGACAAGGGCGTTTCACTTCGGATGATTTCAAACTATACAAGCTTAACACCCCTTCACCCGTCGGCAATTTCAACACGCGCTTTGGCGGAACCTGGAATCTATTCGACTCTTTTGCCAGCACGCATGGAATCAATCGCGCAAAGGAAATGCACGAGGCTGCGGGGCATCAGCTCGAACGTACCGATCAGGAGATCATCTTTCGAGCGATTACGTCGTATTACGACATTCTATTGGCAACCAAACAACTAGAGGTGGCCGAGCAGGCAACGAAAACGGCACAGGCCATCCTGGATCGCAGTCAGGCCAGATTTGACAGTGGGCTGGTGGTGGAATCGGATCTGCTGATCGCGAAAGTACGCGCGGC
>JAYTFO010000482.1:0-4353 GCA_043734305.1 Acidobacteriota bacterium
GGTTCAGGACAGCTGGCAATAAAATGAATGGGCGTAAAAACGATTGCTCCGGCGGAATTACGAGCGGTCGCGTTGTAATTTAGTGTTTTTCCAAATTCAAGCGAGGTTGTTCCGGGCGGGGTCAGCGTGACGTTCTGAACACTACCGGGTTCCGAATTCGTGGTGCTGCTACCCGCGCAACCGGAAAGGACTGCGAGCGCGACAATGGCCAAAAAAGGAAGAAAGCCGGGACAGCGACGATCCATGAACCCTCCTCGCGTCCGTTTGCCAGACGCGAGCGTAGTGTGATGCGGAAAAGAGTCAGTGTAGAAGGTCATCGTTAGTTTGAGCAAGCGCGCAAGGACAGGTATCAGGTGTTTGGCCTTCGGTCTCAGGCTTCGGATCGCGGGCTTTTTACCAATCGCGCTGACTCGTTTGAGACATGTGAGAGTCACGGACAACTGGCATCCAGAACCTAAAACACCTAAGGCCTAAGGCCCAACACCTGCTTTTCTCTATGATGCGCCGCAGAGTGGTTGACGATGTGCAAGTCCCTTGCTATTATCAAAAGGTTCCGCGAGTTAGTCTGGCTTGCCTGTGTGCGTGGTCGGAAGGGCTGGGTAGTTGCGCCGCCTTCGGACTTCGCGAAAATGTTGGCTGAGCTCTGAAGAAATACGGCTTCGGTCTGGAACGCGAGACTGAAGACGCCCTCGCTGAAATGTCCTGCGAAAACCTTGGCGCCCGGCTTCTTTAAGAAGAACCGGGAGACACGCGAGGCTATGCAGGAGAAGCAGACGAAACGGAGCGCCTCCGAACCGGAGTGTGGGGTGAGGCGTGGCGTCACCGTCGTCGGCGACAGTCTGAAACGGGAAACAAATTATTTCTCACCGGCATGGTGTGCGGGAGAGTATGGCTGGGCTTGTGAGCCTGTGCCAGACCGGGGATGAGGGAAGCCTTGTCTTCATGGTTAGGGAGAGACGAGGCAAGCCTCGTCTCTCCGTCTACGGGAAATTTGTGGCCGGTTGAAATCCATGCCGGTTGAAATTTGTGATAGAGACGCGGCGTGCCGCGTCTGGGAGTGGCGGAAGTGCCAACGTTTAATCAGCTCGTGAAGCAGGGCCGCGAACGGACGAAGTACAAGACGGCGAGTCCGGCGTTGCAGTCGTGTCCGCAGAAGCGCGGAGTTTGCACGCGCGTGTACACGCAGACTCCCAAGAAGCCGAACTCGGCGCTGCGTAAAGTGGCGCGTGTCCGGTTGACGAATGGGATCGAAGTGACAACCTACATTCCTGGCGTCGGGCACAACCTGCAGGAGCACTCGATTGTGCTGATCCGCGGGGGCCGTGTAAAGGATCTGCCGGGCGTGCGCTATCACGTAGTGCGCGGAACGCTGGATGCAACCGGTGTTGCCGGCCGCCAACAGGGACGTTCGAAATACGGCGCGAAGCGCCAGAAGAAAACTTAAGAACAGTTGCCAGTGGTCAGTGGCCAGTAGCCGGTGACTGCGGCGGAGTGAGAGTCGAGAAGCAATGCCGAGAAAAGGACATACCCCGAAGCGGACGGTTGAAGCGGATCCGGTGTACGGGTCGGATCTAGTCACCAAGTTCATTAACTCGATGATGTGGCAGGGCAAGAAGTCGACTGCCGAAGGCATCTTCTACAAGGCGCTCACCAAGCTCCAGGAAAAAGGTGGCGACGAAGCCTTGAAGCTGTTCAAGAAGGCGGTCGAGAACGCCAAGCCGCTGCTGGAAGTGAAGACCCGGCGCGTCGGTGGCGCGAACTATCAGGTGCCGATCGAGGTCGGTCCGGACCGCAGGACGTCGCTGGCAATTCGCTGGATTGTGACGTACTCGCGCGGCCGTGGCGAAAAAGGGATGATCGACAAGTTGACGAACGAATTGCTCGACGCCGCGAACGGTAAGGGCGCAGCAATCAAGAAAAAAGAAGACGTACACCGCATGGCGGAAGCGAATAAGGCGTTCGCGCACTATCGGTGGTAGTAGGGAATTTGTAATTTGGTAGTCGGGTAAATTGTAATTTCAAGCCCGATCGCACAAAGAGTTTTTCAAATTACCAGATTACAAATTACCAAATTACAAATTTTTTTCCGAGCCCCAGAAAGAGTAGAGAGAGAAAGTGGCCAGAACAGTCCCATTAGAGCGTTGCAGGAATATCGGCATCATGGCTCACATCGATGCCGGGAAGACCACGACCACGGAGCGCATCCTGTTTTATACGGGACGGACGCACCGCATCGGCGAGGTCCACGAAGGAACTGCGACCATGGACTGGATGGAGCAGGAGCAGGAGCGCGGCATCACGATTACCTCCGCCGCCACAACCTGCACCTGGCGCGATATTCGCATCAACATCATCGATACACCCGGCCACGTGGATTTCACGGCCGAAGTCGAACGATCGCTGCGCGTGCTGGACGGCGCGGTCGCGGTGTTTGACGCGGTACATGGCGTGCAGCCGCAGTCCGAAAAAGTCTGGCGGCAGGCCGATAAGTACGGCGTCCCGCGAATTTGTTTTATTAACAAGATCGACAAGATGGGTGCCGATTTCGAGCATGCCGTCGATACTCTCCGCAAGCGCCTCAATGCCCGGCCCGTCGCGATTCAAATCCCCATCGGACAAGAAGATAAATTCAAGGGCGTCATTGATCTGGTCGAGATGAAATCGATCATCTGGCACGACGAGACGATTGGCTCGGAGTATGTCACAGAAGAAATTCCCGCGGAGCTGAGGAAGAAAGCCGAAGCGTTCCACACCCAGCTGGTCGAGACAGTTGCGGAAAATGACGACGAAATTCTGCACAAGTTCCTGGAAGGCGAAGCAATTTCCGCCGCGGAACTGAAAGCGTCGCTGCGCAAATCGACGATCGCCCTGAAACTGTTCCCGGTCGTGGTAGGAACGGCGTTTAAGAATAAAGGCGTCCAGCCGCTGCTCGATGCAGTGGTGGATTATCTGCCCTCCCCTCTTGATACCGCCGATACGCACGGCACCAATCCCGAAGATGGGCAGGCCATCACACGCAAGGCTGCCGACAAGGAACCTTTTTCGGCGTTGGCATTCAAGATCATGGCCGACCCGTATGTCGGACAGTTGACGTTTATCCGCGTGTACTCCGGACAGCTGAAGTCGGGCGAATCGGTGATGAATGCCCGCACACAGAAGCACGAGCGCATTGGCCGTCTGCTGAAGATGCACGCCAACAAGCGCGAAGACATTCAGGAAATTCTGGCGGGCGACATCTGTGCGGCGGTGGGCCTGAAGAACGTTGGCACGGGCGACACGATCTGTAACGAGCAGCATCCGATTTTGC
Source organism: Acidobacteriota bacterium (assembly GCA_043734305.1). Lineage (GTDB taxonomy): Bacteria > Acidobacteriota > Terriglobia > Terriglobales > Acidobacteriaceae > Acidiflorens. The sequence goes on from JAYTFO010000482.1 coordinate 3,308, forward strand.
TCGAGTCGATCACGTTCGCGGTGCCGGTCATTTCGGTCGCTGTCGAACCGAAGACCAAAGCTGACCAGGAAAAAATGGGCATGGCGCTGGCACGACTGGCGCAGGAAGATCCCACCTTTAAGGTTCACACCGATCCCGACAGCGGCCAGACCATCATCAGCGGCATGGGCGAGTTGCATTTGGAAATCATCGTCGACCGCATGATGCGTGAATACAAGGTCGAGGCGAACGTCGGCAAGCCGCAGGTGGCGTATCGCGAGACCATCCGCAAGCACGCCGAAGCGGAAGGCAAATACATCCGGCAGACCGGTGGCAAGGGTCAGTACGGTCACGCGAAGATTTATCTCGACCCGCAACCGCCGGGCATGGGTTACGAGTTCGTCAACGACGTTACGGGCGGATCGGTGCCGAAGGAATTTATCAAGCCAATCGATCAGGGTATCCGCGAAGCGCTCGAAGGCGGCATTCTCGCGGGATATCCCATGGTTGACGTGAAGGCGACTCTTTACGACGGCAGTTACCACGACGTCGATTCGAACGAAATGGCGTTCAAGATCGCCGGATCGATGGCATTCAAGGAGGCGGCCCGCAAGGCTTCTCCGGTGCTGCTCGAACCCGTGATGGCCGTCGAAGTTGTGACGCCGGAAGATTACGCGGGAACGATCATGGGCGATCTGAGTTCGCGTCGCGGACGCATCGAAGGCATGGAGCATCGCGCGGGTTCGCAGGTCATCAAGGCGATCGTGCCGCTGGCGGAAATGTTTGGCTACGCGACGCACATGCGTTCTTCGACACAAGGACGCGCCGAGTACTCGATGCATTTTGCGCGCTATGAAGAAGCCCCGAGGTCAGTGGCGGAAGAAATTATCGCCAAGACGCAGGGGAAGGCGCCGGCGCGATAACGGATTTAGGAACTTCGCGGGCAAGAGTGCCCGCACCACAACGGAGCTAGACATGGCGAAAGAAAAATTTGAGCGGAATAAGCCGCACTGCAACGTCGGGACGATTGGTCATATCGATCATGGTAAGACGACGTTGACAGCGGC
>JAYTFO010000483.1:0-2933 GCA_043734305.1 Acidobacteriota bacterium
TACTATCCCCAATCGAACGGGAAAATCGAACGCTGGCACAAATCGCTTAAAGGCGAGTGCATCCGGCCGGGAACGCCGCTGTCGCTGGAAGACGCGCGACGACTGGTGCAGGGTTACGTCGAGCATTACAACGGTGTGCGCTTGAACAGTGCCATCGGCTACATCACGCCGAAGGATATGCTCGCCGGGCGTCAGGCTGAGATCCATGCCCAGCGAGATCGGAAGTTGGAGGAGGCCCGCAAACAGCGCCAGGTGCGTCGTCAGAAGGCCGCGTGAAGAACGACGAGCACGCGTTCAGATTCGTGGGTGAAGTGGATAACTTCCGGGTAGCCGACCAACCGCCCACAATCCAAGCAACCAACCCAAAATGAGTGCGATGCAAGAATTTAGAAAGATTTAGAGGGAGCTACTTGTCCTGGCAGCGATCATTTCTTGCATGTTTCGCTACGGTCAAGGCGAGGAACCATTCCGGATCGTCACCGACCAACTGAAGAGCTATGCTGCTGCCAGTCGAACGATCCTGCCTGGTGTTACCCACGATACCCAACCATATGTCAACAATCGTGCCGAGCTTTCGCATCAGCCCACGAGGGTGAGAGAACAACAAATGCGCCGATTCAAATCTCCCCGGCAAGCTCAGTGCTTTCTATCGCTCCACTGGGTCGTCCGGAATCTATTTCGCGTTGGGCGACATTTGGTGAGATCAACTCATCACCGACTATTGAGATCGCGGTCCTTCCAAGTCTGGCGAAGTTAACGGCGGCTCTGACGATTCTAATTGCCTGCCTACAATCAGCCCAAACTCGTTCCGAATAGCTTAAGTTGACAATACCGTCGCGTCAGCTACTTTGCCGTTACCAGCTCTTTCCAGTACTCCCACGCTCGGTTTCCGGCTACCCGTCGCACACTTTGGGGTCGGTCGAGATATGTGACTTCGCCTCGCAACGCCAATGCTTGTTGCTGAACCTGGGCATTCATTCGGAGGTCATACGCTCTTTGAACCACATCGGGCACGGACGACCCGGTAAGCGCTATGCCGTGGCCTTTCAGCAGAACGCTGGGCTTGTCGGCGAGCACCAGGGCGAGCGATCGTCCCAGCGCGGGAGTGCGGATGAGAATTTCGCGCGGATCGAAGTTACGGATATCGTGAATCGGTAGTCCGTCGCCGATGAACGCTGCTTCGTTGATGACCGGCCGTAGCCTCACGAGCCCCAGTGAAAAAGTTCGGATTTCCGGTGTGTGGGCATGGAGGACGGCCATCACGTCGGGTCTCGCCTTGAAGATCTCGCCGTGGATGAAGACTTCTTGGAACTCGTCGGACCGAACACCGCCAACTGCTTTGCTGTCGAGATCGTTCTCAATGATGTCAGACCTCGTCACGAACGCAGCGGACACGTTGCGCGAAATGAAGTAGTGCGCGGGATTGCGCGGGCTGCGGACGCTGATGTGTCCGAGTGCATCGACAATCCCAAGCTGTGTGTACGAGATGATTTGATTGGCCAAAACCAACTCGTCTATCACCAGGTCATCTGCTGTCGCGTCGCGCGCCGGCCTCACTTTGGCTGTGCGGCGCAAAGTGTCTTGGCCAGCGAGCAACGGGGCCACGATTTGCTTGTAGTAATCCCAACCGCGCTCGACCCCTCCAAACCCTCCGCCCGTGCGGCTGAGCACCAAAGGCGAAGCAGGCTGTGCCGGAGGCGGCGCGTTGGGCAGCACTCTCATTGGATCGCCGGCCCATTTCCCGCCCATCGAAATCAATTGTTGTTGTTGCTGCGCGCCTTTGCGCAGACCGACCGCGGCGTTCACGAGGTTATATATCGTTGGACTGACAACCACTGCACCGTAGTTTCGCAACAGGAGCGCGTTGCGGCTGCCGAGCATATCAGCGACGGCCTGACCGAATGCGGCAGTGCCGACAATAGTTTGCCCGCGATCGAGCTTCCAGATATCAAAGACCGGCACCGCGTCGTCACCTCTGTAGAGCGGCACCGTGCTGGCGCTAAAAGCGACCGCTTCGGGCGTATGACAATGGACGATTGCAGCGACGTCGGGCCGTACCTTGTAAATCGCGCTATGGATGAACCGCTCGTTGTACTGCTCGCGGCGGTCGCCTGAAACCGGATTGCCGTCGAGATCATCTTCGATAACATCACTCGCTGTCACCAAGCCTGGCGCCACCGCTCGCGCGATGTAGAAGTGATTGTGGTCGGTTCGACTACGAACGCTCACATCGCCGTACGCATCGAGAACGCCAGCCTCGCTCGAGGCCAGCATTCGATTCGCAAGCACCAGATCGTCGATGAGCGATTGCTCCAACGCAGATGACGACCGCGACTGTGGCAAAGCGGTGGACAGGAATGTGAACACTGCGGTGCTGACGGCGATGATCATCGGGGAGTGGGTTTTCATGCCGAGAGTATATCGCGGCCGAATGCCAGTCGCACGAGATTCACGCGTAGACCATGCACGATTGGCCGACGCTGGATAGCTCCGCATAGGTCGCCCAGCGTTGACCGAAGTCCAGCCACTGCGGCAAGAGCCATTAGGCGGTGATTGATCTTATCCCACTTGGATCTGCTCCGAAGCGGATAGGTCCTGGATTAAGCGCCACTCGGAAACTACCCCTGTCCTGAAGCTGCGCGGCGCTAGCCCTTTCCTGCGAGAGCCCGGATGTAGTTCTCACTCATTCCATGCAGACTCGTCTCGGCGTAGATCTGTGTTGTAGTGATTCGCTTGTGTCGCAAAAATTTCTGCACTTGGTCCAGTGGCATGCCTGCGTCCAGCAGGATTGTTGCCACGTTGGCTCGAAGACGATGCGGAGTGACGTGCTTGTCGATACCAGCCCGCCGGGTTGCATCATGCACTAAACGTTGTACGTACCGCGTTGTGTATCGGTTAGAGCGATTGCTCTCGAAGACATAGCCAGCCCGGCG
>JAYTFO010000484.1:0-14727 GCA_043734305.1 Acidobacteriota bacterium
TAGCCCCGAAGGGGCGGAATGAGATAGCCCCGGGCGTAAGCCCTGGGTAGGCGAAGTAAGAGATAGAGTCCCGTAGGGACGGCACCATGCCGGCGAGGCGCCGGTGCAAGAGTGTCCGACCCACGTTAGATCTTTCTTCCCGGACAGCCGGGAGGGGTAAAGAGAGTGACACTGTGATTGGAAAAGAAAGAATTCGCATTCGGTTGAAGGCTTACGACTATCGGATCCTCGATCAGTCGACGGGCGAGATTGTGGAAACCGCGAAACGTACGGGCGCGCAGATTGCCGGTCCGATTCCGCTGCCCACGATGAAGAACAAATATTGCGTGCTGCGGTCCCCGCACGTGGATAAGAAGTCGCGGGAACAGTTTGAAATCCGCACCCACAAGCGCCTGCTCGATATTCTCGAGCCGACGCAGCAGACAGTCGACGCACTGATGAAGCTCGATCTGCCGGCAGGCGTAGATGTCGAGATCAAGGCGTTCGGCAAAGAACATAAATAGTCGTCGGTCGTTCGTCGGTCGTCGTTCGCGAATGACGCAGACGCCCAGCCAATAGCCGTCGAAACGGCGAGCCAAGCTGGGAACGGAGAAGGAAATGGCAAAGGTTACAGGCATCCTCGGGAAGAAAGTCGGCATGACGCAACTCTTCGATTCGAAGGGCGATGTGCGGCCGGCGACGGTCTTGCAGGCGGGTCCCTGCGTGATTACACAACACAAGACCAGCACCAAAGACGGCTATGAAGCCGCGCAGATTGGGTTGGTCGAATTCGTGAAGGCCAAGAAGCTGCCCAAGGCGATGCAGGGACATTTTGCCAAGCACAACCTGCCTCCGGTGAAGTTCATGCGCGAGGTTGCGGTGGAGTTGGAAGCGAAAGAGCCCGAAAACGAAGTGGCCATAAAAGTTGGCGATCGCGTGTTGGTCGACCTCTTCGACGGCGAAAAATTTGTGGACATCGTCGGCACCAGTAAGGGCCACGGCTTCCAGGGTGTTGTGAAGCGGCATCATTTTGCGGGTGGTCCGAAGTCGCATGGATCGATGTTTCAGATTACGGGTTCGATCGGTTCGTCGGCATTTCCGTCGCGTGTGTTCAAGGGCATGCGTATGTCGGGACACATGGGCAATACGCGGATTACGACGCGTAACCTGCGAATTCTGGGCGTCGACAAAGACGAAAACCTGCTGGTGGTGGAAGGCAGCGTGCCCGGTCCGAATGGCGGGTATCTGGTGATCAGTAAGGCGAAGAAACCGCCGCGAGAGCGTCGCGGATTTGCGGGTTCGGCTACGGTCGATCCGTTGAAGGCGGCGAAGAGAGCGGCGAAGAAGGCTTAGAGGTTCAGAAGCGGTGGGCAAGGTGCCCACCGGACAGCCGGCAAGGTGCCGGCGCTACGAGTGAGACATATGGCATCGATTGATATTTACAACCTGAGTGGGGCGAAGGTCGGGACGATGGATCTGGCCGATGAAGTATTCGGCGCGGTCAACGAAGACCTGCTGTGGGAGGCGATCAAGCACTACACAGCCTCCAAGCGTGCGGGTACGCATGCGACCAAGAATCGCTGGCGCGTTTCCGGATCGGGCAAGAAGCTTTGGAAACAGAAGGGCACGGGGCGGGCGCGTATCGGCTCGATCCGGTCGCCGCTCTGGCGTCACGGCGGCACCGTGCATGGACCGCAACCGCGATCCTATGAGTACGCGTTCCCCAAGAAAAAATTGCTGGGTGCGCTGCGTTCGGCCCTGGCGTCGAAATTCGCCGACGGCAAGCTGATGGTGGTCAAGTCTTTCGAAGTGAAAGAGGCCAAGACCAAGCTCTTTCGCGCGTCGTTGGACAAGCTGAAAGTGGAAGGCACCACGCTGCTGGTGGATGTATCGGTGGTGGAGAACCGCAATCTGGAATTGAGTTCGCGCAATATCCACGGGCTCGAGCTGGTGCGCGGTAATGAAGTGCATCCCTATCACCTGATGCGTTACAGCCAGGTGGTGTTTGCGCAGCCGGCGCTGGAGAAGTTGCAGGATTCGCTGCGCAAGTCGGCATCGCGGCGGCAGCACAGCGAGCCGGAGGCGGCTGCGAAGAAACCGGCGCGGCGATCCAAAAAAGCCAAAGCGGAGGTGGCGTAAATGAAATCCGCTTATCAGATTATTCAGAAGCCGGTGATTACGGAAAAAGGCCTCAGCATTAAAGAGAGCCAGAACACGCTGGTGTTTCAGGTGGCGCCGAAAGCGACCAAGACGGAAATCAAGGAAGCGGTGCAAGCCGTTTTCAAAGTGAAAGTGGCGTCGGTGCGGACGGCGAATTATCCGGGAAAAGAACGGCGGCGGGGAAAGTTTGCCGGCTATCGTCCGGACTGGAAAAAAGCGTACGTGCGCTTGAAGGCCGGCGAGAAGATGCCGGAGTACGCACAGAATTTATAGAACCGTCGTTGGTCGTTCCCGCTGGTCGCTGGAAAAAAGCGGTCTCGAATGACGAGCGAACGACGAACGTCCAACGACTAACGACGAACGTGAGTTGACACATGCCGATTAAGACATACAGACCGAGAACGCAGACGCTGCGCTACCGCACATCGGTGACGACCGACGACATTACGTCGACGAAGCCGCACAAGCCGCTGGTTGAGGGCAAGATACGGTCGGGCGGACGGCGCAACTCCGGCGACACCACCATGCGATTCCGGGGCGGTGGCAACAAGCGCCTGCTGCGCACGATTGATTTCAAGCGCGACAAGCATGGCATTCCGGCGACCGTGACCACGATCGAATACGATCCCGGCCGGTCCGCGCGTATTGCCCTGCTGAGTTACGCGGACGGCGAGAAGCGTTACATTGTTCAGCCTGACGGATTGAAGGTTGGACAGAAGATTGTGAGTGGTCCGGACGCCGACATTCTGGTGGGGAACGCGTTGCCGTTGCGGAACATTCCGCCCGGCACAACGATCCACAACGTCGAATTGCGTCCTGGAAAAGGCGCGCAGATGGTGCGCTCGGCGGGCGGTTCGGCGCAACTGGTCGCGAAGGAAGGCGACTATGCGCTGGTGAAATTGCCTTCCGGCGAAATACGAAAAGTTTTGCAGGACTGTTTGGCGACCGTTGGGCAGGTTGGCAACCTCGATCACGAGAACGTAACGTGGGGCAAGGCGGGACGCACGCGCTGGGTGGGGAAGCGTCCACACAATCGCGGCGTTTCGATGAACCCAGTCGACCATCCGCACGGTGGTGGTGAAGGCAAGACGTCGGGTGGACGGCATCCGGTCACGCCCTGGGGTCAGCCGACGCGCGGCTACAAGACGCGCAACAACAAGCGGACGGACGCATTTATTGTGGGCCGCCGCAAGAAGAGCTAGAACGCACGCCTCAGCTGAGAGCTGAGAACTGAGAACTGAGAGCTGAATTTTATGGCACGTTCGACAAAAAAAGGGCCGTTTGTGGATGCGCACTTGTCCACCAAAATCGAAGGCATGAACGCGCGCAACGAGAAGAAGGTGTTGCGCACCTGGTCGCGGCGTTCGACGATTACGCCGGAGATGGTGGGTCATACGATCGCGGTACACAACGGGCGAAAATTTATTCCCGTCTACGTCACCGAGAACATGGTGGGCCATAAGCTGGGTGAATTCAGCTTTACCCGTCAGTTCAAAGGGCACTCGATGAGAGCAGCTACGGAAGTAGCAGCGAAGCCGGCAGGTCCTCCGGGCGGTCCAGGAGCGATCTCGTCGGGACCGAAGGCATAGAGGCAGCTGTTGGCCATTAGCTCTTAGCTAGAAGCTTAAGGGCTACGAGTTCGAAGTTAAGAGTTGAGAAGAGACTATGGAATTTCGAGCGGAAGCACGATACATGCGAGTTTCGCCGCAGAAAGCGCGACTGGTCCTGCAGTTAATCAAGGGCCGGCGCGTTGAGGAAGCGCGTAACACGCTGCGGTTTACCAAGAAGCGGGTGGCGGCGACGGTAGGCAAGTTGCTGCAGTCGGCGATTGACAACGCCAATTACCTGAGCACGGAAAAAGGGTTGGATGTCGATCTCGATAACTTGTATGTAAAAGACGCGGTGGCCAACGACGGACCGCGGATGAAGCGGGTACGTCCGGCGCCGATGGGACGGGCATTTCGATTTGTGCGCAGGATTGCGCATCTGGAAATTGTGCTCGCGGAGCGCAATAAGAATGGCGCTGCAGCGGCGACCGTTGCGGGTGACGAAGCTCGGGGCGCGAAGGCCGCGTCTCCGGCGAAAAAGGCGGGAGCGAAGGCTAAGGCAAAGGCGTCCGTGAAGAAGAAAGTAGTTGGCAAGAAGGCGACCGCAAAGAAGTAGAGGGTCGTTCGCTGTTCGTCCTTCGCTGTTCGCGAACGACTAACGACTAACGACGAACGACGAACGACGAAGGACGCAGGACGAATCGCGAACAGCGAGCAAGTTGAGGAGCAAACATGGGACAGAAGGTCCATCCTTACGGGTTTCGGCTGGGTTACACGAAGCCTTGGAAGTCGCGGTGGTTTGCCGAGCGGGACTACGACAAGCAGTTGCTGGAAGACATCAAGCTGAAGGCGGAGCTGAAAGAGAAGCTCAAGTCGGCGGGTGTGAGCTCGATTGAAATCGAGCGTCCGGGCAACAAGCTGCGGGTCCTGATCAAGACCGCGCGTCCGGGCATCATCATTGGACGCAAGGGCGCGGAAATCGACAAGCTCAAGGCGGAAGTGCAGAAGCGCATGGCCGGCCGCGAGGTGTTCATCGACATTCTGGAAGTACACAAGCCGGAACTGGATGCGCAACTGGTGTCGGAGTCGATCGCGCTGCAACTGGAAAAGCGGGTTGGATTCCGGCGGGCGATGCGCAAGTCGGTGGATTCGGCGCTGCGTTTCGGCTGCAAGGGGATCAAGGTTCGCGTTAGCGGCCGGTTGAATGGCAACGAAATCGCGCGCTCGGAGTGGTATCTGCAGGGACGGTTGCCGTTGCACACGCTGCGTGCGGACATCGATTACGGTTTCACCGAAGCGCGCACGACGTATGGCGTGATCGGCGTGAAGTGCTGGGTTTATAAAGGCGAAATTCTGCCCGCCAAGAAACGCGAAGCGACTCCGGCACGCGAAACGACCGGTGCGTTCTAAAGATCGCAGAAGTAAGAAGTCAGATTGCAGAAGTAAAAGCGGCTGAGGTTCGAAGCTTTTACTGAGAACTGGCAACTGAGAACTGGGAACTGATTTTTATGTTGATGCCGAAGAAAGTGAAGTATCGCAAGCAACAGCGCGGGCGCATGTGCGGGAAGGCTTGGCGCGGCTCGGAACTGGCGTTTGGCCAGTTTGGGTTGAAGGTGCTGGAGCCGGGCTGGATTACCGACCGTCAGATTGAAGCCAGCCGCGTGGCCATGACGCGTTTCGTCAAGCGCGGCGGCAAAATCTGGATTCGTCTGTTTCCGGATAAGCCCGTCACCAAGAAGCCGGCCGAAACCCGTATGGGTAAGGGCAAGGGCGCTCCCGATCATTGGGTTGCGGTCGTGAAGCCGGGGAAAATTTTGTTTGAGATGGAAGGCGTGTCGATCACCGACGCGAAGGAAGCGATGCGGCTGGCATCGCACAAGCTGCCGCTGCGGACGACGTTTGTGAAACGGGAAGTGCTGTAAAGATTGCAGAGGTTAGAGGTCAGATTGCAGAGGTGAAAAGCAAATTGTTGCAGAGCTTTTCCTGAGACCTGAGACCTGAGACCTAAGACCTGAGACCTGACTTATGAAAGTTGAAAAAGTACGGGATTTAACGGACGTGGAACTGAAGCATCAGGAACGGGAATTGGCCGATCAGCTGTTCAAGCTGAAGTTCCAGATGAATATGGGACAGACCGAGAGCTTGAAGAAGATTCGCGGGCTGCGCCGGGACATCGCGCGTGTGAAGACCATCCTGCGCGAGCAGGAACTGGGCGCTCGCAAGACGGAGAAAAAGTAATGGTGGATACCACAGGCCAGGCGGAAAAACGTAGCGGCCGCAAAGTGCTGATCGGGACCGTGGTCTCGAACAAGATGCAGAAGACGATTGTGATCGAAGTGACGCGCAAGAAGGCGCATCCGCTCTATAAGCGGGTGATTTCGATTCGCAAGAAATTTTACGCGCACGACGAGAAGAACGAGTGCCATGTCGGCGACACGGTGCGCATCGAGGAGTCGCGCCCGTTGTCGCGGCTGAAGCGGTGGACATTGAAAGAGATTGTGCGCAAGACGGCGCTGGTACCGGAAGTCACGGCCGACATCGACATCGTGGCCAGCTAAGAGCTGAAGAGGCGAAGGGGGAAACGAACATGGCTTTAATGATGCGATCCATGCTCGAGGTCGCCGACAATTCCGGCGCCCGCAAGCTGCAGATGATTATGCCGCTCGGGGGCTCGACTGGTCTGCACGCCGGTCTTGGCGATGTAATCACCGCCAGCGTGAAGGAGGCTTCGCCGGACGGGCAGGCGAAAAAGGGCACAGTGGTGAAGGCGGTGATCGTGCGCACGCGCAAAGAACATCGGCGGCGGGATGGAACCTATATCCGCTTCGATTCGAATGCGGCGGTGCTGATCAACGATGCGGGCGAACCGGTCGGGACGCGCGTGTTTGGTCCGGTGGCGCGCGAACTGCGCGACAAGAAGTTTTTGAAGATCGTATCGCTGGCGCCGGAAGTACTTTAGGTGTTAGGTCTTAGGAAAAGCGAGACTGACCGAGAAGGAATTTAGAAATGGGAACTGCAACAACGAAAATTCATACGCGCGTCGACATTCGCCGCAACGACACCGTGAAAGTTATGACGGGGCGGGATGCAGGCAAGGAAGGCCGCGTGCTGCGCGTGTTTCCGGACGACGCCAAGGTGCTGGTCGAGCACGTGATGATGGTCAAGAAGCACATGAAGCCGAGCCAGAAATCGAAGGGCGGTATTGCGGAGCAAGAGCGCCGGATCTCGATTTCGAACGTGGCCCTGGTGTGCGGGACGTGCGGTCCGGTCCGCGTGGGACACGAAGTCCGCGGCGAGCGCAAGGTGCGGGTTTGCAAGAAGTGCGGGACGACGCTGGATAAGTAGCTGCGGGCTGCGAGCTACGGGCTCCGAGCAAGCAGCTTGAATGAGAATTTGAAGGTGCTTACGAACCGGGAATTGTTTTTTGATCTTTCGCAGCTCGCAGCTCGCAGCTCGGGGCTCGAAGCTCGAAGCTGTTCCTGAAACCGTGAGAGAAGGCAGCAACGAACATGGCAAAAGAAGAACAGAAAAAAAGCAAGCCGGCTAAGGGTGGAGCGGCAGACGAGCCTAAGGCTGGGGCGGAAGCGCCTCGTCATTCGGCGAAAGAGCGTCCTCGGCTGCGGGTGCGGTTCGAAAAAGAACTGGCGCCAACCTTGATGAAGGAACTCGACCTTAAGAATCCGGCAGCGGTTCCACGGCTCAATAAGATTGTCGTGAACATGGGTGTGGGTGAAGCGACGCAGAACGCGAAGATTCTCGATCCGGCCGTGAATGAACTGGGTCAGATTACCGGGCAGAGGCCAGTGGTGACGCGAGCCAAGAAGTCGATTGCGGCTTTCAAGGTGCGCGAAGGCATGCCAATCGGAGCGATGGTTACGCTGCGCGGCGACCGGATGTACGAATTTTTCGACCGCCTGGTGAGTATCGTGCTGCCGCGCGTGCGCGACTTCCGCGGTGTTTCGATGAAGTCGTTTGACGGACGTGGAAATTACACGCTGGGGTTGCACGATCAGCTGATTTTTCCGGAGATCGATTACGCGAAGGTCGACAAGTTGAAGGGCATGAACGTCACGATCGTGACCACGGCGCGTTCGGACGATCAAGGGCGAGTGTTGCTGAAGCATCTCGGTATGCCGTTCAGGGCCTGAGGTCAGAGGTTAGAGGTCAGATTGCAGAGGTAGCACCGGTCGCGGAAGTGAAACGGTTTGAGCTAGAAGCTAAAAGCTAGGAGCTAAGTTTGGCAACTACAGCAAAGCGAGTTAAGGACGCGAAGATCCAAAAGAAGTTCGAGGACGCGCGCAACGCGAAACAGCCGAGGCCCAAGTTTTCGACGCGTCGGCATAACCGCTGCAATATCTGCGGACGTCCGAGGGCTCATCTCAGGAAGTTTGGCCTGTGCCGTCTGTGTTTCCGGCAGTTGGCGCTGCGGGGCGAAATCCCCGGAGTTTCGAAGTCGTCCTGGTAGGAAAGCGTCGTTGGTCGTTTGTCGTTGGTCGTTCGCAACGGCAGGTGGCCAACGTGGAATGGGTCGCCGGGTTGGTCTTGTCTAACGACCAACGACGAGTGACTAACGACGGAAGTAAACAAGCTGCTGCAGGTTCTCCGCTGAACGCGGAGCGAACGGGCGGCTCGAGGAGAAGCAGAAAATGAGGTTGACCGATCCGGTCGCAGACATGTTGGCGCGTATCCGCAATGCGATTCGCGCGCGGCACCAGAAGGTGGATATTCCGGCTTCCAAGCTGAAGACGGAAATTGCCCGCATTTTGAAAGAAGAAGGCTTCATTGCCAACTTCAAGCCGACGGAAGAAGAGGGCCACAAGGTCCTGCGCGTTTACTTGAAGTACGGCAACAACAACGAGGCGGTGATTTCGAACCTGGCGCGCGTGTCGCGTCCGGGGTGCCGGGTCTATGTGCGGCGCACCGAGATTCCGCGCGTGCTAGGCGGGCTTGGGATCAACATCCTGACCACGCCGAAGGGCGTCATGACCGGTCGCCAGGCGCGCCGGCAAGGCTTGGGCGGCGAACTGTTGTGCGAGATTTGGTAGAGACCCAGCTGTTAGCTCTTAGCCTTTAGCCATTCGCTAAAGCGCACGAGCTAACAGCTAAGAGCTAAAGGCTAAGAGCTGATCCTATGTCACGAATTGGAAAAAAGCCGATTGCGATCCCGAAGGGCGTGACGGTTAGCGTTGATGGCAACACTGTCCGGGTCCAGGGGCCGAAAGGCAAACTGGATACGCCGCTTCCGTCCGGCATTAAGATTGAGCAGAAGGACGGCAACCTGCTTGCGGTGCGCGAAAGCGACTCGCAGGCTGCGGTTCACGGACTGGCGCGCGCGCTGGTTAACAACGCCGTCGAAGGCGTCACCAAGGGCTGGGTACGAGACCTGGAAATCGTCGGCATCGGCTATCGCGCGGAGATGAAGGGCAAGGGGATGGTGGTATTCAGCCTCGGCTATTCGCATCTGATCGAATATCCGCTGCCCACAGGCGTGGAGTGCGCGATTGATCCGAAGCAGACTCGCCTGACGCTGACTGGCATTGACCGCCAGAAGGTCGGACAGGTCGCGGCTGAAATGCGGAGCTTGCGTCCGCCGGATCCGTACAAGAATAAGGGCGTCCGGTATTCGGGCGAGCGCTTGAAGAAGAAGGTTGGCAAGACGGGCGCGAAATAGCAGTCAGCCGTCAGCACTCAGCATTCAGCGAGTAAGGAAATGCGTACGCTGAATTGGGTGTGGCTGATGGCTGAGTGCTGATTGCTGAGGACTAAAAAATGCTGAAACAGACTTCAAAAAATATTACGCGGCAACGGATTCACGATCGCATTCGCAAGAAGATGGTCGGCACACCGGAGCGTCCGCGGCTGAACGTGTACCGATCGTTGAACCACATTTACGCGCAGCTGATTGACGACCTGAAGGGCGAAACCCTTGCGGCGGCGTCCACGGCGGAAGGCAAGAAGAGCGATCGTACGACTGGCGGCAACGTGGCGTCTGCGAAGAACGTGGGCAAGACGATTGCGGGCCGGGCCAAGGAAAAAGGGATATCGCAAGTGGTGTTCGACCGCGGCGGTTATCTTTACCATGGACGAATAAAGGCGCTGGCGGAAGCGGCGCGAGAAGCGGGATTAAAGTTCTAGGAATTTGTAATTGGTGATTTGTAATTGGTAATTTTCAAGCCGAAGCGGTTTGCAAATTACAAATTGCCAATTACAAATTCAGGGAAATGAGAGTTCATGCCAACAGTTAGAAAAAAGCTCGATGCGGCTTCGTTTCAGTTGAAGGACCAGGTAGTGTCGATCAACCGCGTGACCAAGGTGGTCAAGGGCGGCAAGAATCTGTCGTTTGCGGCGCTGGTGGTGGTGGGCGATCCTTCGGCGGCGGTGGTGGGATACGGTTCCGGCAAAGCGAAAGAAGTGCCGCAGGCCATCCGCAAGGGCATTGAGTCGGCGAAGAAGAACCTGATGCACATCAACCTGACCCAGACCACGGTTCCCCACATTTCGCTGGGACGGTACGGATCGGGCCGGGTGCTGCTCAAGCCGGCGCCGGAAGGCACGGGCGTGATTGCGGGCGGCGCGGTGCGTGCGGTAATGACGTCGGCGGGAATTCAGAATGTGCTGACCAAATCGATTGGGACAACCAATCCGCACAACGTGATCAAGGCCACGTTTGACGCGCTGAAGAAACTGAAGAACAGGGAAGAAGTCGCGGCCTTGCGCGGCAAGAATGTGCACGAGCTTTAGGTGGGTCGTTGGTCTTTGGTCTTTCGTCGTTAGCGAAACAGATTTCGGATTACACGCGACGACTCGTTCGTGGCGATGGGTATAGAGGAATTTCAAATGGTTGCGAAGACATCGAAAGTGGCGAGCGGCAAGATTCACATCAAGTGGGTGCGGTCGGCGATCTGCACGCCGAAGAAGCACAAGCTGGTGGTCAAGGGACTCGGTTTCACGCGGTTGAACCAGGTAATTGAGCGGCCGGACAATGCGGCGATTCGCGGCATGGTGAAGAAAGTGCCGCATCTTGTTGAAATTGTGAACTAGCAGGTCTTACGTGTTAGGCCTTGGGTCTTAGGAAAATCCGTGCTGCGGTTTTTCCTAAGACCGAACACCCAGGACCTAAGACCTTCTAAGAACAGAGAATTATCATGAATCTATCGACAATACGGGCTCCACGTAAGGCTTCGGAAAAGCGCAAGCGGGTCGGACGCGGTATGGGGTCCGGCATGGGCAAGACTTCGACGCGCGGACATAAAGGGCAGTGGTCGCGCTCGGGCGCGCGTTTGATCCGTGGCTTTGAAGGCGGCCAGATGCCGTTGCACCGCCGCATTCCGAAGCGCGGCTTCACGAACATTTTCCGCGAGGAGTATGCGGTCGTGAATCTGGACCGGCTGGAAGCGGTGGGCGAGACCGAGATCACTCCGGAAGTGCTCAAGAAGGCGGGCGTAATCCGCAGCAAGAAGAAGGTCAAGATTCTCGGGACGGGCGAACTGAAAAGCGCGCTGACTGTGAAGGCGCACAAATTTTCCAAAACTGCCCAGGAAAAGATCACCAAGGCGGGCGGCAAGTTTGAGGTCTTGCAGTAATGCTGGAAAAGCTGGCGAACATCTTCCGGGTCCCCGACCTTCGTAAGCGCGTCCTGTTTACGCTCGGAATTCTCGCAATCTACCGACTCGGTGGACACGTTCCCACCCCTGGGATCAACGGCGAAAAACTGGCGCAATTCTTCGAGCAGAACCGGGGCACGGTGCTCGGGTTTGTGGACTTGTTCAGCGGCGGCAACCTGCGGCGGCTGACGATTTTCGCGCTCGGCATCATGCCGTACATCACGGCGTCCATCATCCTTCAGTTGCTGACCGTGGTCTATGAACCGCTGGCCAAGCTGCAGAAGGAAGGCGAGATGGGCCGGAAGAAGATTACGCAATGGACGCGTTATCTCACGGTCATACTCAGCGCGGTGCAATCATTTGGGATTGCCGTCAGCCTCATGAAGGGTGGCGATTTCGTCACCAATCCTGGTGCGGGATTCATCCTGATGACCATGCTGACCCTCACCACGGGCTCGGCGTTCATCATGTGGCTGGGCGAGCAGATCACGGAACGCGGCATTGGCAACGGTATGTCGTTGCTGATCTTCGCCGGCATTGTGACCGGCCTGCCGCGCGGCATTATTGACCTCTACGAAAAGGCGCGCAACGATGCGTGGGGAGCGTTCACGGTTCCCGCCATCCTGATGTTGCTGGTTTTGATGGTCTCAGTGGTGGCGTTCATCGTTTACGTGGAGCGCAGCGAGCGCCGGATTCCGGTGCAGTATGCCAAGCGCGTGGTCGGACGGAAAGTGATGGGCGGGCAGACGACGCATCTTCCGCTGCGGGTCAATGCGGGCGGTGTGATGCCGGTCATTTTTGCTTCGTCGATTCTCGCTTTGCCGCAGATGCTGGGGACTCCGTTTCACAACAACAAAGTGATTGGGCCGATGCTCGACGCTTTGCGTTGGGGAGAGCCGCTGTACGCAACACTCTATGCGGCTGGAATTATTTTCTTTGCGTACTTTTATATTTCCATCGTGTTCAATCCGAACGATGTCGCCGACAACATGCGGAAGTATGGCGGGTTTATTCCCGGCATCCGCCCGGGCAAGCGTACGGCGGATTACATCAACGACGTGCTGACTCGAATTACGCTGGCGGGCGCGCTGTACCTGGTCATCATCTCGCTGATTCCGGAGTGGATGATTACCGGCATCAAGCTGAATCACCTGTGGCTGGTGGGACGTTACCTGGAGAGTCTGCCGACCTGGATGTTGAACGGGTTGGGTGTGAATTTCTATTTTGGCGGCACTTCCACGCTGATCGTGGTCGGCGTGGCCATGGATACTGTGACCCAGATTGAGGCGCAACTGATCATGCGGCACTACGACGGATTTACTCCGAAGAGCGGCCGTCTGCGGGGACGCCGGACCTGGTAGTCTGCGGCCGGTGGGAACCGGTGCGGGAAAAAATTGTGGGCGCGGGAGTGCGGTCCCTCCGCGAGAGGAAATACTTATAAAGGGGCCATCTCGAAATGGCCAATGTAACCGCACAGATGATCGGGCCGGTGGTTTTGCTGGGTCCTCCGGGAGCCGGTAAAGGTACACAGGCCAAGAGGATCGTGGAACACTACGGCATTCCGCAAGTCTCCACGGGAGATTTATTGCGGGTGCACGTAAGCCGCGGGACTGAACTCGGCGCCAAGGCCAAGGGACTCATGGCGCAGGGTAGTCTGGTTCCCGATGAGTTGCTGTATGGCATCGTCGCGGATCGGTTGAAGGAATCGGACTGCGAACGAGGATTTATCCTGGACGGCTTTCCACGGACAGCCGCGCAGGCAGGATGGCTGGATGCCTACCTGGAGCGTCAGTTCTTTGACAAGTCGGAGAAGTGTTCGCCGGTTGTGGTCCGGATGGATGTGGACTATACTCAATTACTGCTACGGCTTACCGGGCGACGTTCCTGTCCCGCCTGTGGGCGGATTTATAACATCCACTTTCAAGCGCCTCGCGTCGACGAGTTGTGCGATCTGGACGGTTCCAAGCTGGTTCAAAGGAATGACGACCGGGACGAGGTGATCCGTCCGCGTCTGGCGGCGTATGAGATTCAGACCAAGCCGGTTGCGGCCTATTACCAGGCGCAAGGCCGGTTGATTCCCCTGAATGCGGATCGTCCGATGGACGAGGTGACGGCGGACATCTTCGCGGTGATTGACGGCCACGCGACCGCGCGGACCTAGGACGGAACGGCAGAGTTGGAATGATGAGTTTCGGAGACGACAAGATCGTGCGCAAGTCGCCGGATGAGATCGAGAAGATGCGGCGGAGCGGGCAACTCGTCCGCCAGGTTTTGAACCATGTGAAAGCGCTGGTCGCTCCTGGGACCACCACCATGGACCTGGAAAAGGCCGCCGAGAAGCTGATCGCGGAATTGGGAGCGACGCCGGCGTTCAAGGGATATTACGGTTATCCCTGTGTGCTGTGTACGTCGGTGAACGAAGAGATTGTGCATGGGATCCCGTCGGAAAAGCGGGTGCTGAAGGCGGGCGACATCGTTTCCGTGGATTGTGGAGTGGTGCTCGACGGCTATTACGGAGACGCAGCCATCACGGTGCCGGTGGGCGAAACGGTGACCGAGGAATTGAAGAAGCTGCTCGAAGTTACGGAAGCTTCGCTGTACAAAGGCATCGAGCAGGCGCGGATCGGCAATACGATCGGGCATGTGGGATCGGCGATCCAGAAGTATGTTGAGGCGAACGGCTTCAGCGTAGTGCGAGAGTTTGTAGGACACGGAATCGGGACCAAGCTGCACGAAGCGCCGCAGATCCCGAATTTCGGCAAGAAGGGCCAGGGCGTGGAACTCACCGAAGGCATGGTGCTCGCGATCGAGCCGATGGTGAATTCGGGGCGTCCTGAGACCAAAGTTTTGGGCGATAAGTGGACCGCCGTAACGCTCGACGGCAGCTGCAGCGCGCATTTCGAGCACTGCGTGGCGGTTACGAAGCAAGGTCCAATGATTTTGACGCAGTAAGGAAGCTCTCAGCTGTAAGCTCTCGGCTCTCAGGAAGGGCAAGCCGGGTTTGCTGAGAACTGACAGTTGAGAACTGAGAGCTTGTTTTAGGGGGTCAATGAGTAAAGAGGACGCGATTGAAGTGATGGCAGTGGTGCTTGAGCCCCTGCCGAATGCCATGTTCAAGGTGGAGTTGGAAAACAAACACCAGGTGCTGGCGCACGTTTCCGGAAAGATGAGGAAGAACTTTATCCGCATCCTGCCAGGAGACAAAGTCGCGGTCGAACTTTCACCCTACGACTTGAATCGCGGTCGGATTGTGTATCGCTACAAATAGATTTTTTAGCGCGGGCGAGTCGTCCGCGGGACTGCCGGCGAGGCGCTGGCGCTACAGTTGCAGTTTCTAAGAACTGACAACTGAGAACTGAGAACTGATTTATGAAAGTACGGGCATCGGTCAAGAAAATTTGCGATAAGTGCAAAGTCATCCACCGCAAGGGTGTGGT